>NYUU01000110.1 GCA_002684175.1 Synechococcus sp. CPC35 | reverse complement strand
TAAAAAAAGGTGCGTTGGTGAGGGTCAACCGAACTGCCTATGCCGGAAGTGTGGAAGCCGGAGCTAGCGATCCTTGTCCACCGGCGTACATCTTCGATGGTCCTGGAGAATTGTTAATTGTGAAAGGCGACTACGGACAAGTCCGCTGGCGGCGTCCGGTCCCGGATGTCTGGTTGCGCATCGATCAGCTCGAGCCTTTCGCCTGAGGATTGAGCGCTTCCTCAACTGTTGTGACTGCCGCTGGGACCGACTGAACAGCCTCAGGCAGTCTCCAGATAGCCCCACCAAGAACAGCTGAGAGCGATTCAAGGCTCACCAGGATGGGATGCTGCCCATGTCGCCCGACTGCTGTTGAGGCCACCGAGGAAGCAAACCAGGGATTCCAACCCGCCAGCAGAACCACACTGCGATAAGCGCTAGGCCATGGACTTTCAGGGTTGGAATTCTCCAGCAGCTCGAAATGGTGAGCAGCCTCAGCCGGCCGATTAGTCAGGACCGCCAGCAGGGCCAGACTCCAGCGCGCAGAATCATCGGATGGATCCTGCTTGAGGCGCTCAAGAGCCGCCCGCCGCAGCGGTGCTCGATAGCTGAAATGGCCGTCAAGCATGTGCTCGATCGCCACACTGCTGAAGACGGGATCGAGCCCGGCAGGTCCTTGCGCCAATCCTGCAGCGAGCTGGGGAAACCGCTGTTCGAACCCCTCGGGAACCTCTGAATCGATCCGTCGCTTCCAGAGCGAGTAACTGCCTCCCTTTGGACGCGGAAACACCTCCACCTCCTCAAAGACCCCGCTCTCACGAACAGCCTGATCCAAAGAACGAGCAGACCTGCGGACCGACCCCTGGTCACCTTCAGCAAGCAGGACCCAGTTGGCATGGTTCAACACGGGCCGGATGTGATCAGTGCTTCCGCCGAGCTGGCGACCCACCAAGCGACCTCCGTTGCGTCGACCGTAATAACTCACATTGTGCTGATTGAGATCCGGAGTACTGGGAACAACAATCAACGTGGTTGGCTCAGCGAGGGGATCCGCGCCACCTGCCCTCTGAACGATCGCTTGAAGCGGATACCGATTGCGAGGTTTCAGACGAGTTAACTGGGCAGTCCAAGCCGGTGCGACCACGACGAGTGCTCCTGCCGTGAGAGCCAATCCAGGCAGCCAAGCTGATCGGGCGGGCCAGCGTTGACGGATCCACACGCCCCACTGCCACCAGCCTCGGCTCAGCAATAAAAGCAACGGCGGCAACAAAGGGGCGATGTAACGAGAATCCTTGTTGGGGCTGAAATTCGTAAAAATCCAACCCAGCAAGAGGGTGCCCACTAACCAACGCCAAGATGCTTTGCAATCGAGCGGATTTGAGCTTGCTTCAATGCCTGACCTGTTGCGCATCAAGAGCAACAACATCAAGCCTGAAAGCCCAATGCAGAGCATGAGAGAACCAATTTGCTCAGGGAAGTGACGCAAATACCACAACCAGCCCTCCATGCTGAAAGCGCCGGGATCTCCCTCAAGCGCCGCCGACTCAATCACTGCCCGATTGGTACCGCCAATCGTGGTGATCCAGTTATGTCGTAGCCAGGGAAAAACNCNGACCATGACAAGGATCAAGCCCGCCAANGTCTGTACACGTCGCCCTTGACCAATTCGCTGGGCCGCAACGGAGGCCCAGCCCAGTGCTGGAAGTAGTACTAACAGAGAGCTCTGCTTCACCAAAATCGCGAGTGTCACTGAAGTCGCAGCGAAAAGGGCTTGCCACCACTGACCTCCACCACGCGGACTCCACCAAACTCCCAACCGCCAAAGCGCCAATGTGACCAAAGCGGTCAAAGGCAGTTCCAGCACGTAGTCGGTCCTNAGTTCGAGCAGCATCGGNGCCAGAGCNACCACCGCCGNAGCAAGCAAAGCGAAACCCCTGGCTGATCTTCTCGGGCGCAGGAGCTGGAGTGCCCAACCGGCACTTGAGAACAACAGCAGTGCATTCCAGAGGCTCAACGTCCATGCCGCCTGGGCAGGAGCATCACCAGCAATAGTCATCACAGTGCCGTTCACCAACGAGGCCAGAGGGGGGATCTTGGGCGAGAGGTCGAGGAGAGCATTCCAGCCTTGCCAACCGCCTCCGGCCAGAACGCCAAGAGCACGNCCNTGATCNAGCGCGCTGTTGAGGTAATCCGCCTGATCCCANGACGGCAAACCAGCGTGNTGGCCCCACCACAGACGATCAGCAACGGTGGACAACAGCCAGATCAGGATTAAGCAGACACGGAACGACCCAGCACCCATCAACCGATCTCCAACCTGCGCCGTTCCTGCTGAAGACGCTGGCGACGATGACGGGCCTCCCGCAGCATCTCCCGACCGTCATGGAGATAGCTATCGACATATCCCATCGTGTAACGCTCCAGCTCCGCAACAGCATCCTCCACCTGAGAGAGGCAGTGATAAACGCTTAAGCCGAAGCCCCTGGCCGATGGCGGAGTCGGCAACGATTGGAACAGGCTCTTGACCTTGTCCACACGGTTTCGGCTCTGCTCCAGATAGNTGCAAAAGGCCTCCATCAGATCATCGTCGTAAGGATCTGCCGACAGAGCTTTCAGTTCCGCAGNGAACGGATTGATCACCTGTCCGAGCAGACGGTCAATGGGGCTGTAGACCTTCTGAAGCCAGGTGGACAGTGCCTGGTCTTCGCTGGCTCCCTGGCCTGATGCACGTCGTGCCGCCTGACTGGCACGGGCATTGCGGGCACCGCGAGACCGTGCTTCCTCACGGGCAGTCTTTGAGNATCCGAACTCGCGATCAAAGCAGCGCCTGGTCTCGGGATCACCGATTTGCTCCCAGGCAGCATTGAGCGCCAGGATTCGCTCTTCATCGCCTCCGGCATCAGGATGGTGCTGCTTGACCAAGCGTCGATAGGCAGCTTTGAGCTCAGCCTGGGTGGCGCTGGATGACACCTCCAGCACTGCATAGGGATCCTGAGGATGACTCGAATGATTGAAGAACGCAGGGCTCAAAGCTGACCATCCCGGCGCGCCGGCAGAACGGCTGCAGCACTGAACATCGGAGTGGAGAGATAACGCTCGCCGAAGCTGGCAAGAATCACCACAATTCGGCGACCTGCCATCGCTGGACGCTGACCCAGCTTCAAGGCTGCTGCAACTGCTGCTCCGCTGCTTACGCCGCAGAGCAGTCCTTCCTCCCTGGCCAGACGCCGGCCCAGCTCCATGGCCTCCTCATCGGTCACAGCAATGACCTCATCGATGAGTTGCTGCTCCAGCACCGGAGGCATAAAGCCGGCCCCGATTCCCTGGATGCGATGAGGACCCGCTGCTCCACCGGACAGCACCGGACTGGCAGCCGGCTCCACTGCAATCACCTGAAGATCCTGCTGCCGATTGCGCAGCAGCCGGGCACAACCGGTGATGGTTCCTCCTGTCCCCACCCCCGCCACCAGGGCATCCAACCGGCCTTCGGTGTCCTGCCAGATTTCCTCCGCCGTCGAAGCCGCGTGAACGGCGGGATTGGCAGGGTTATCGAATTGCTGAAGCAGATACGCGCCAGGAATCTCGTCCACCAGCTCCTTGGCGAGAGCGATCGCACCCTGCATCCCTTCATTGCCTGGGGTGAGCTGCAACTCCGCGCCATAGGCACGCAGCATGGACCTCCGCTCTGTGCTCATGGTGTCGGGCATTGTGAGGATGAGGCGATATCCCCTGGCTGCGGCGACCATCGCCAGAGCAATGCCGGTGTTACCGCTGGTGGGTTCCACAAGCACGGTGAGGCCGGGCACAATCGTGCCGCTCTGCTCGGCGGCTTCCACCATCGCTCCTGCGATGCGATCTTTCACCGAAGCTGTGGGGTTGAAGCTCTCAAGCTTGGCCACGATTTCGGCCTGGCAGCCGAAAGCCTGAGGAAGACGATTGAGACGCACCAGGGGTGTACGACCCACCAACGCAGTGATGTCGGAAGCGATCGGCATTCGGCTCGGGTGTCGTGTGCGGCATCAAATCCATCCAATCATCCATCTTGTACCGATACCTATTGAAAACGGCGACATCCCAAAGGAGTTCGATATGCAGACCTTCAAGCCGGAAAAGTGCTTACTAAAAAAGAACTTTTCCAAACAAAAAGCCCCCTCAATTGAGGGGGCAATGAAGAATCAGCCCAGAATCCGATATCAGAAATTGAACGTAGTTTTGATTAGTCCACCAAAACTATTGAACGATTCAGAAGTGTCGACACCCGAACCCGTGTATTCACCCAAAGGACGGCTGAAATAATGAATAGCAGGCGTGACTGAGATGTTATCCGTGACCTGGAACATGTAGAAAAGCTCGAAGGCATAGTTGCCATCAGCGACGAAGTCATCGTCTGAGCTTCTTCTATCAATGCTGGTCACAAAAGTGGGCTGACCAACAGCAAATCCGAGAGCATTACCTTTCAGGAAAGCATCATCCCACTGGAGGCCGACATACCAAGACTGAGAAGTCGAAGATTTGATCGGCGCATCACCGGAAGAGTCACCCGTTGAGTTGATGCCCCAACCAGCACTAATCGAAGGAATAATGCCTGACTCTTGAGGCATCCACCATGCACTTAAGGCGGCTGAATTTGTTACGCCGTAAACCTGGAGGTTGTTAGCGTAGGGAGTTCCATTACCCGAGTAGAGACCGACACCATTGTCGGTTGAACCATAGTTGTAGGCAGCCGCAATACCCCATTGCTCAGGAGCATAGGAAAGCTGAACCGTGCCATTTGAGCCAGCACCATCAGTAGCAAGTCCACCAGAATTGGGGCCTGAGACGTCTCCGTTGGTACTCAGATAGCTTGCGCTGATGTTGAAATCATTTTTGGAGTAAATGAAACCCGCACCAGCGCCAGTAGCCAGGTTGTATGCACCTGGAGCGCCTGCATAGGTGAAGAAGTCAACCGTCGTCGATGCGGGATAAGCCGCAGGCCAAACGGCCAACATGTCATCCTGACGAACCACTGCGCCGGCAGTCAGCTTGAAGTCTGAGCCTACAGGGAACTGATAGAACATCCTGTCGACATTGAGAGTCGTACCGCTGTTGTATCCGTACTCCTGACTCCACAGACCTACAATAGATTCGCCGGCATAAAGATCAGAAATGTTGCCGGAGCGAATTCGAGTCCTTAAAAGGTCTTTGCCAGTAAAACTTGTATCAAGGAAAATTCGATAATCGTAAGAAAATGAAGTTGCACCAGCTGTTCTAGCCGCATAGTCAGCTGTTTTTACTGTTGGATCTGTGAGAGTCGATCCGTCGTAATAACCTTTGGCATCGCCGCCATAAGAAGCTGCGCCAACAACCCAGAAGGTATTAACTGACATCTTGGTGGTGGTGGAAAACTGGGTGGCTTCCAGTTCGCCAACACGGGCTTCAAGACCGTCAACGCGGCCCTTCACGATGGCGAGTTCCTTTTCGAACTCCTTCATCAGACGCTTGAGCTCATCGGTCACTTCAGTGACGCGGTCGAGGCAGGCGTTGAGCAGTGCAGCCGCTTCAAAGCGGGTCATGGCACGGTTACCGCGGTAGGTGCCGTTGGGGTAACCAGCGACGCAGCCATAGCGCTCGATC
>NYUU01000109.1 GCA_002684175.1 Synechococcus sp. CPC35 | reverse complement strand
TGCTGAACAGTGTGGGCAGGTTCAGCTCCCGATCCATGTTCACCACGTCAAGCCAATGTTTATCGGCGCCGAAGCCGTAGATGCCCACTTGTGTCAGGGTGTGGGCCATCAGCAGTGCTGCGGTGGCGAGGTTCAGGGCCCGGCGGACCTTGTTTGGAGTCATCGACGGATGATGCAGGAGGGCATCGACAGCCGCTTTGCGGCAAGCGGTTTTACGAAAATGGTTCTAGGTCCTGCTTAACCTCCTGCTCAGCTTGTGGACATCTGTTGCAGGTCATTCATTGGCGGGGACGGGGATTACGCCGAGCCATTTCGGCATTGTTCGCATTGTTGGCGACGGTTGCAAGCCTGAGCCGGGTTTTGCCCGAGGATGGCCATCAGGCTTCCGCTGAGAATGGATGACAGCGGAGGGATTTTCGGTAAGAGATCTAGGAGCGCCTGCAACCCCTCCCACCTGCTCGGGTCGAGCATCCCCAGCTGCCGGCCATGCTCAATTGCGCTGCGCTGAGGTACTCGGCCCGATCCCAAGAGGGCAGGTGTTGATCCAGATATAGCAATGTATGTTCGAGCACACAGCTCAGCGACCAGATCAGGTTTTGTCAGCGCAGGAGCATCAGCCAGTGCAGCCCAGGCGGTTTATTGAGATAGGCGTTTGCCCACTGAATAGCAATCAGCAAGTCTTGTCCTGATCGTGAAATCGTTGCATGGGTCGCTGAGGCAACAATTCCTTCATCCCACTAACTCAGAGTTTGGTTGCCAAGCCATGGCAGCCAAACAACAGTGTTGCGAGTCCGAGAAATGAAGGGTGACTTAGCACCTAAAAGCATTTCTCATTTATAATGCCCTAGTACTGTTTGCAGCGGTGTGACAACGCTTATCGATCTTCGGCTCGACCAGTGTTTGTCGCATGCATCGCCGGCAACGTCAATCCATTTCGGAGGAGGTGTCCATGAGTTCCAGTTCTTTCATTCAGGGTTTGCTGATCGCGGAGAACGCCGGCTGATTCCGGCATCTAGCTCCTAGATCAATCGGTTCTGCGACAAAGCAGACCCGGCGAGAGCCCCCAAGCCAAAAGGTGTCTCACCTCTGGCTTGGGGGCATCGTTTTAGCTTTAAAACTTTGAATCAATCGATTTAGATCCTGTTGCAGTTTTTGATCAGTTTTGCCATGGCGATTTAAAACCACAACGCCGTCTTCAATTGATTGAACTCGATAGATTGAGGAGTTTGCATCAAGCCACTTCAGACTTTTATTCAGACGTTTCCGATCTGTTGGAAACGCTTCGGAAAAATGAGCCAGTGTCTTGAGGTCAATCGCAACCCAGTCAACGGAATGAATTTGCATATTGATGTCTTGATACTCGGTGCCGTGCGGAAAGCGCACTAAAACCTGTCTTTGGGCAAGCCAAGGAATTAAATTTGTGTTGGCGCTCACTGACGCATTTGCAGGGATTGATTGAAGAGCGCGTCTGGCTTTGACTCCATGCTCCCATTGCTGAAGGGGGTTCTGATAAACCCATGGATGAATGCTGTCTGGAATGAGGAAGGAAAAGCTTCGATTTTGGTTACCAGCAATGGCAAAAATCAACGATAATGCTATAAATCCGGCCCAAATTTTTCTGAGCCTTCTTGAGCTAAATAGATTTTGCCGTGACTTCCACCACAGGCTTGTGCCGGCGAACAGTCCTGGAACGACTAAAAATGTGTATCGAATATTGATCGATAGAGGGTCGTTGCTCCCTCGCGCTAACAATAGCCCTAGAAGGGGAAGTGATGCCATTAAAAGTGCATCAGCTGAAATTAAGGGAACGAACAGGAGTGGTAGTCCCATGCCCAGGAAATACATCAAGGTNTCTCCTGGTGGGCTGACCAGTTCNCGGANAAGGGTCAATGGTTGACCAAAAACTTGTTTGGCGATGTCAAAACTNGAGGCACTTNNTNCGTTGGGTGCAAATTGCCCNAAATTGGACACCATGAATCGTTTGCTGTTGTCGTCTCCAAAAATCGGCATCAGCACGTTCGTGACGATGCCAACCCATGCAAGCCCTGTGATAACAAACAGAAGGCCNATTGTGCGTCGTNGTTGATCTNTGATTGAGANCCATAGGCCAATGCTTGCGAGAACGACCCCGGTATCTTCACGTATCAATGGGATCAGTAGCGCGCTGATGATCCATAAGGCTGTGCGATTGGTTTTTAAGCCGTAAAGGAGCGNAAAAACNAGNAGTGGTAATTGGCATAAATCTGTGAAATTGCTCANGGTTGGAGCAACAATGGCATTGGCGCAGTAAAAGGCTACGGTGATCCTTTCTGCAAGGTTTGGGCTAAGNTCAAGTTTGGCAAGTTGAAAGAGAAGTANGCCAGCACCTGTAATTAGGCTGATTTGTACGACAGGCAGTGCCCAGATNCCGAGGAGNCGAACGAGNGGGATCCAAGTGATTAAAATTGGCGTGAAATGTTGGCTAAGCCTTTGATANGCAACGGACGGAACTTCTCNNCTATGAATTACATTCGTGGAGAGCTGGGAAGAAAGTGTGCTTTCAAACGGGTTNCCTCCTATGCCATTCCACAAAACTTGCAGAAAGATTCCCTGGTCGTAGCTNGCACTAAGGCTTATNAATCTCCACCACAGAAGNAATATCCCAAGNCCTGCAAATAAAAGTGCTANCCATTTAATTCGACTNTCTGGTTGGAGGCNNTGAATTCTGTTGAGCATGGATTAGCGTGANGTCATAGGTCAAGTTGTTCGATCAGAACCCTTTTGTCANTCAACTAGGCGACATTGCCATNGTANNGCTGACAGTATTCAAGCTNCAGGCAGATTAGATGNTTAGGGNTAAAGTCTTCAAATAAAAGTCAACANTNATCCATCANTTNCTTTTCAAAATAGTGGGCCAACGCNTAGANNTATTCCNGCAGGCATGCTNTTCATGCAGGAGCTCACAGGGCTNGCCATGCAAATTGCNNGATTTGCTCTGATATACAATGGNATTGATTGGAGCGTCTTTTGGAAGTGGCTACNGAAGAACNTGGGCGACGTGTAATTAAAACTCCTTGGGGAGACTTGGTNCCTAGCGTTGATCTTTTCCCGCTGGCCTATTTGATTGTTTTATACGGAATAGTGTATTTTTTGCCTTTTGGNATTTTTGACTTTTGGCGTAAAGGNGANGACGGNNTGGCTGAATGGTTGCAGTTTTTTGCTTATCTGGGTNCAGGGCTTTCGNCTTTGNTGTGNTTTTTGNNTTCGTNNAATCGTCGCCGTCNTNTTCANNCNATGTGGTGGTTGTTGATGANGGTTTTTTGTNTCTATGTTGCNGGAGAGGAGATTAGCTGGGGCGAAAGNCTGACGGGTTTTGGNTTTGATCTNCTTCGAGANGNNAATGCCCAAGGNGAATCAAATTTGCATAATCTTGAGGGTGTTCANAACTATNTGCACGCCTCGTTTATNGCTGCAGGGGTTTTTCTNGGNTGGCTTGGTTGGCGATTTTTTCCTGCTATNGAAGCCTTCCCNGCGCGNCGGTTNAGTCTTTATTTNCTNNTTGTTGCAGCNTTTTATTTTTANTGGGATGTCTCATGGATTAGCCATGGNGATCGCATTCGCAATGATCAGGANGCAATCGAGTTACTGATGGGCTTGGGNCTCTNGATGCATGGNNTNACGTCACTTCGCCGTTTGCTCAGNTCGNNATCAANATCGCCGNGCTAGCGCGATGTCCCTTCGATCGAGTCAATGATTGTTGTCACNGCNGGTTCGAGACTGGAGAACAGCCCGATGGGACCNCGAGGGTCAAAGCATGCTGTTCGTGCAAGATCTCGCAGAGCCGTGATGATNTCTCGCTGCTNACCGGATTGAAGTTTCTCCATCTGATCGGAGGCCGACCANGATGCTNNGCAGGTCTGCCAGTTCGCNATCAAGACGACGAGCCGGTAAGTACGAGCCCAGCTGTCTTCTCCATCGACTTTCTGGATGCGCTCAAACCAGTCAGCTGCTTCGTTTGGGCGATTGCGCAGCACATTTATCAAAGCCAGGCTCCACAGTGCGTCGCGGTTGTCAGGTCTGGATTCCAGCGACGCCAACGCCCAGCCCTCAACCCGATTCTGGTAGGTAAATGCCGGGTCGAGCAGGTGCCAAGGCTCGATCATGCCAAAGATGGCCTCTAGGGCTTCAGGGCCATGCTCCATGCTGCGTGCCAGAGCGATGAACCGCTGGTCGAAGCGTTCCGGTTCCGGCGCTGTTGCCTTCCGTTTCCAGAGTTCAATCTCCCGTCCCTTGTTCCAGGGCCAGCTCTGAACCCGTTCAAAGCGGGGATCATGTCGCACCGCTTTGCTCAGTTGTTGTGCTGATTTGCGCGAGGTGCCCTGATTCCCTGTGGCCAGAATCCACCACTGGGCCTGTTCGCGCGCGATGGCGCTCTGACCTTTAGTACGTCCCAGTCGTCTGGCGTCGATCGATCCACCGTTGACGTTACCGAGGTAGCTCAGGGTCTGTTCGTTGAGATTGCGGTCGCTGGCTGTCATCAGAACGGTGATGTGATCGTTCCCACCCCGTTCCCTGAGGCTTGTGATCACATCGGCCGCTGGAGATCCAGGTTCACGCCTGATGTCGCTCCACTGGATCTTCACCAGTTCGACTGAGCTGAGCAAGGAGGCCATTAGGAGCAATATCGCGCTTATTGCCCGTTGCCATCGTCGTGTGCCGAGTGAGAGCAGAGTTAGCCAGCCCCTTGCCAAGATGAGGCTCAGTAGCGGCAGCAATGGCGCGATGTAGCGGGCATCCTTGTTGGGGCTCAGGCTCGTGGCAAGCAGAACGCAGATGGCGGTGCCTGCAAGCCAGCCCAGCCCTTCGGTAGCTGGGTGTCGATCACGATTCCTGAGCTTGAGAGTTTGCAGCAGCCAACCGGCCAGTCCACCCCCGAGCATTAGCCCCCCCACCTGTCTGGGCAACAGTCGCGGGTACCAGATCCACGACTCCAGCTGCAGTAAGCCAGGATCACCCTCCTCAGCCGCCGAGGCGATCACGGCGCGCTGGGTCCCCCCCAGTGTGGTGATCCAGTTGTGATGCAGCCACGGAAGGATTGCGACCAAGGCGATCCCGAGACCAGTAACGAGCTGAAGACTGCGTTTGCGCTCTTTCAGGGCCTGGAGGCCGGCCCAAAAGGTGGGAAGTGTCACCACGAGCAGGGCGCTCTGCTTGATCAAAATGGATGCAGTAATGGCTGCTGCCGCAACGATCGCCTGGGTCCATCGGGCGCCCTGTGGACCGGGTCGCTGCCATCGATAGAGCAGGAACAAGGCCAGCGTGGTGGCACCTGTCAGAGGCAGATCAAGGGTGAATTCAACGCGATGCTCTGCCATGCCAGGAGCCATGGCGAGAAACAGCGCCGAGAGGAGGCCGAGTTGTCGGCCACCTAAGCACCGCCCCCAGCTGGCCACGGTCAGCAGCAGGACCCCATGCCAGAGGCTCAGGATCCATCCGGCCTGATCAGGGTTTTGCCCGACGAGGGCCATCAGGCTTCCGCTGAGAATGGATGACAGCGGAGGGATCTTCGGGGAGAGATCAAGCAGTGCCTCAACGTCCTCCCACCGGCCAGGGTTAAGCCTCCCCAGCTGCCTGCCATGCTCAATGGCGCTACTGAGGTACTCGGCCTGATCCCAAGAGGGCAGGCGTTGATCTATCTGCAGCCAGGTGTGGTCGAGCACACAGCTAAGCGACCAGATCAAGCCGAGGGCGATCCACCAGATCAGGTTTTGATGGCGCAGGAGCATCAGCCAGTGCCGAAGATACTGGTTGAAATGCCACGCTTTCGGCACCAGCTGCGCGTGTGCAGGTAGAGCCCAGCGATGATCAACAGTTCATAAATCTCCTGATGATTGGCGACAGTTATCAAACATTCGCCGGCTTTCTTGCAGAATTCGAATCCCAAATACCAGATCGCTGGCAAGGTGAAATAGAGCGTCAACCGCGTGGCAGGGATGAGCGGCGCGTTGCGGAATACGAATCCCGCCAGGCCGAGGACCAGGCCGAGGCCTGCCCATCCTAGATGCAGGAGCCCTTTTCCCTGGAAGACGGCGATGTTGTGCAGGTTCGTTTCTCCTTGCGTGTTGATCGATCGGATGGCGTCGATGCCGGCACCGTGCAGTCGCTCGCCCCAGCTGATTTCTTCACCGATGAAGAGGCAAAAGAGAACCAACAACAACAGCCATCCAATCCGTTCCCATCTCTGCTGTGATTGCTTTTGTAGGCGAAAAGCGTTGATGGCCGAGAGGATTAGAAGGGCCACGCTTCCCCACTCCATCAGCCCGTCCTCGTTCTGAAGCCATCCGAATATCCCAAAGGGTAGCCAACGAATAACTGTATATAAAACAATAAGGAAGTAAATTGGCCTGAGATCTAGATTGTTGGCAATCCGCGAAAGTGCCTTTTTGATTTTTCTTTGTCTCATTGGATGTGCAGATAATTCTATTGGATCAGCGAATGGCTAACGACCTTCATGGCTTGCTGCTTTCCTTATGAATTTTGAGGAGGTGGTCCACCAAAAATAGAACCAGGAAGATATTCCGAGAAATTTCACTCCTTCCTCAAAAATCTGTGTTGTTTCGTATTTAACTGGCAGGATGTCGACGATATCGCGTTGGAACTTGTCGGTCAATATAGAAAAAGCCAATAGAGTTGCGGCAAGGATAAATATTTCTCCCCCGTTTTTGATCAGCTGGTCTCGGAATCTGAAAACAATAAGGAAGGCGAATATTGCGTAAACTACATACAGGAATGTTTGGCCAATGTATCTATCGTGCAATAAGAACATGTCGTCTATGCAGAGTATGAATGAAAACCAGCCCCCGCAAAGCAATAGCTCTTTTAATTTGTGCTGGCTATTTGTTGGTGTGCCGTATGCAGTAAACAGCGCGATCGAAGCTGGTGCGATCCAGAGGAGGTATCCTAAGTTTGAAATCAGGCCAATGCCCAGCGCTGAATCACACGTTTGAGCAAGGTCTCTGATCACCAGAATCCCTTTGATTCCTGCCATGGCGCTAAGTTTGATGGCTAGTGCGTAGGTAATTAGGCTTGGAGTGATTGCGACGATGATCACTTTGCGGAGATTGTGGGCTTTAGTTTGCGCCATCGGCAGCTTTCATTAGAAATATGTATTATGCCTCTTAATCTGATCGCTATCCGTGCGAGTGGCCCTAAAGAATTCAGTATTTTTTAGGGGCATATTTATTTTGTAGCTTTTTGGATTTATGTTTGTTTCGATGGCTT
>NYUU01000108.1 GCA_002684175.1 Synechococcus sp. CPC35 | reverse complement strand
ATATTTGCAAATACTTTTGCAAAACATTGTGGTATGAAAACACCTCAAATATTGCAAACAGGTAATAGTCATAAAGATATTGACATAGACCCTTTACCAAAATCATTTGTTATTAAACCTTCTAACAAATGGACATCTGCAACAGTCATTCCAGATAAAAGTTTATGTGATGTATTTCCAGTTGGTAGACATTTATTTGGTGGTGACCATCACCCAGCAATATACAATTATTATGTAGAAGAATTAATAAAAGGACAAGAAACTAACATATCTTACATTATGTCAAATGGAAAATGGTCATTTACCTTTTCTGAATCATGTGATGAATCAAAAGCAAAACAAATTTTTAATGTAAACCCAGTAGTTTGGTATGCAAATACTACAATAAATCAACTTACACCAGAAGTTGATAAGATGGTAAGAGATAATGTTGTAGAATATCTTAATCAAGCTGCAAAGTTAGGTGGTACATACGAAGGAAGTATCACCCAGATGTTAGGAGAAGATGGTGAACTTTACTTTTTAGAAAACAATTGTAGACCATATGTAAACAATACTTTTCCTATTCCTTATACAGGTAATGAATATTTAGATGCATTTAGAAATAATCCTAAGAAAATAGGTGATTGGTTCGAGGGAAGAAAGTTTCCTAAAGTAGTAATACAACATCCTAATATGGATGAAAATACCGAATATCCATTTCACTTACATGATAAATATAAGATTGCAGAACCAACACCTATCGAGATAATAGATGGTAAGTATATAGCAATAAAGGGTGGAGTGGTGATAGTATTTGAGGATGAAATCAATATGGACTTCATAAATGAAGTTGAAAAAGATTCAGATTTAAGAGCGTATTGGGGTAACTGAGATATTAAAAGTTATAAATACAATAGTATAAACAAAAAGTTTCTCATACAGGGAACTAAAAAATGAGGAGATAATTATGTCTTTATGGGGTAATTCAGATGCAGACGAAGCCAAACCAAAATGGTTGACAGCTGCAGAAAAAAAACTAACATTTGCAACTGCAAAAGGTTGGGTATTTAAGAAGTCTGATAATCATCAAGAAGAGGTTCTCTGTGCAATCGGAGAACTTGCAACTTCTATAGGTCAAGCAGATATTACAAATATTACTTGGGTAACTACTGCATTTGATAAATCAGATGGTGGTACATTATCNGCAACAGTANNTTTCAATGANAANGTNACAGTAANNGGNANNCCTACNTTATCAGTANCTAATGGTAACCAAGGTNCTGGTACTGGAAGAGGGCCACANNTATTAGNNTANNCNAGTGGTTCANNNACTAATAAACTTACATTNANNNTNGCAATCGGAGCTGCAAANGCNGCTACCAANGCANGTGATGTATTAAGTTTTGGTGCAAATNCATTAGCACATGCTGGTGGTTCAACTATTGTTGATAAAGCAGAAGGTGGAAACGCAACTATTACTAGTGNNGCNNNAATNGGAACTGCAGCTGGTACAATAACAGTAGCTGCCTAATAGGAATAAATTATGAAAACATTCAAGAAATATATTGGTGAAAACTATGAAACAGATGGTGGTGGATATAAGTTAAACAAAGACACAACTGGTCGTATAGACCCAGCAGACTTACATCAATTTTCATCCGATGAATCAGTTTTAGATAAATTAAACACTTGGATAGGTGATATTGCAGACAGAGAACACATTACTGTTGAAGCTGCAATGCAACAATTGTATAGAAAAGTAACACAAATTGGAATAGAGTTTAACCCAACATTGGAAGAAAATGTTGGGGACTCTGGTTCTAAAGATTTACCTATAACACAATATGGTGGTAGAATGGGTAAAGACGAAGATGGTGATATAGATGACAACTTCGTATCTGCAAAAGGCCCAGACCTAAAATTACATGTTGAATGGGAAAGACTTCCTACTAAAATGTTTAAAGTTGTTGCAGAAATCAAATAACTTTTCTTACAAAACACCTATATACTAGTATAAAAACTAGGATATAAATTATGAAATTATTTGAGAAGTTGACAGATGAAAACTTCACCATGTTTGCAATGCAGTGTTATGATAACCCTCAATGCACTTCCATGGAAGAGTTTATGGAAGACCTTAGAAGGTTCAGATATCTAAAACGACTGTTACGAAGATACTATAAAAATGGTGAACTCAGAGAAAGATTAATTCTTAATCATCTCATTGTCATTTTCAATATATTTGGATTCGATAACTCAATCAAGATGTTAGAATTCAAAATTGACTTAGAGTACTGGCCTGTACTCAAAACTTGTTTAATTTATATGGACTATGTTAAAGAAGACTGGAGAACAGAGATACCAGTTGATATGGAAGTAGCACAGGTATTAAGAGAGTTATGAAACAAGTTAATTTAAAAGAAGGTGCAATGAATGTAGTTGATACAGTCATTGTATTTCGTATTCTTAAAATGATGACACGAAAGTGGGAAGAGATGGATGCATTTAAGTTCGGTCTTATTGATGCAAATGGTAAAAGAATCAAATCA
Organism: Synechococcus sp. CPC35; assembly: GCA_002684175.1. Taxonomy (GTDB): domain Bacteria; phylum Cyanobacteriota; class Cyanobacteriia; order PCC-6307; family Cyanobiaceae; genus Parasynechococcus. The sequence continues at coordinate 13,040 of NYUU01000108.1, read as the reverse complement.
GTCAAACCCAAAACCTCAGAAGAAAAAAACTCATTCACATTACTACATAGATTAGTATTCAATTTAAAAAGAGTCTTAGAAATACTACCATTTGGTAGGACAAGACTTGCATCTTACGCTGCATCATTAGCTCTACTCAAAGAGAACTTCAATATCGATGGTGAAGCATTAGAAAGACATTTCTATCAATATCTAAAAGAAAACGATTTAGTACTTGACTTATTAGAAGGTCATGATAATATGAATAATCTACAAAAAGGAAAAGAGTATGAATTGAGACAATCGGTTTGGAACGAAGAGGACTGTATTGGTACGAGAGGAGACCAAGTACAGGTATTAGGAACGACTGATAATGTGATGGGAATAGACATATACAGAGTCTATAACATAACACAAGACCAGTCCATGTTGATAACAGGTCACGATATTAAATGAATGGATTTATGAAAATTACTAAAGTAGAATCCCCACCAAAAGACATTGCACATTTCAATGGTGCAAACTATCCAGTGGAAGACGAAGGAATTAATCCAGAAGATGTAATTGAAATATTCAATACACCTTTGACTGGTTCTTACAATTGGGATTACACAGTTCAAGACAATAGAATCAAAAAACTTTATGAACTAGGTAAAGAAAAGAACTGGAATGTAGAAGAAGATATAAACTGGGATTTAGATAATCCAGATGAAGATGAAACTGCATTTATGTTTTTCAATGAACAATGGAAAGACCACAAAGATTATTCACTATTGTCAATAGAACAAAGAAAAGATTTCGTTCAAGATTTAAATAATTGGACACTTTCACAATTACTACATGGTGAACAAGGTGCATTATTAGTTGCATCTCAACTTACAAGTTGCGCACCTACATTCAATGCAAAACTATATGCAGCTTCACAAACATTTGATGAGGCAAGACATGTAGAAGCATTCAATAAGTATATACAGACTAGAGTCGGTAGAATGTTTCCTATCGGTACACAGTTGAAAGCATTGTTAGATAAAATTCTTACAGATGAAAGATGGGATTTAAAATTTATCGGAATGCAAATTATTATTGAGGGACTTGCACTTGCAATCTTTAATACAATAAAACAAACAACTACAGACCCAGTATTAAGAAATCTACTTACTCTAATTATTAGAGACGAAGCAAGACATGTTACTTTTGGAGTAAATTATCTTGAGAGTTATGTTGAAACATTAACTCCTAGAGAACTAGAAGAAAGAGAAGATTTTTGTTTAGAAGCATGTACAGTATTAAGAAACAGATTCAAACAATATGATGTCTGGGAAAAATGGGGATTTGATATTGAATATACAGATAAGTATATTACAAAAAATGCATTGAATACTCAGTTCCAAGAACTACTGTTTACTAGAATTATGCCTAATCTAAAGAAAGTTGGATTACTTCCAGATAGACTTTTACCTAAATATGATATGTTNGGGATTTCTAAATTTCAAGTCGGTGAATCAGACTATGAAACATCTTGGGAAGAACTAAGTAAACCATTGGAAATAGTAAAATGAAAATAAAAAGGTTCAAAGAAGTATTCGAAGATGCACCAGCAAATGCAACTGGAGTTGCAGTAGCAACTAATGAACCTATTGTTCGTAAAAAGAAAAAGAAGGAAGATTCATCTGGTAGGGAGATAGGTACACCAGAACTTTTAAAAAGGTACAAAGAAGATACACCTGGCCAAGAAAGTGCAATCACTGAAAGTGTAAAAATAAAAAATGCACTTAAAAAAGTAAAAGGTCTTTCTAAGAAACAAATAGAATTTATGTTGACCTTACCAACACCAGTGTTGACCACAATGATTAATCAACTCAGTACATTAGTTGCTGGTGATGATGAACATCCACCTCATGTAAAAGACAAAGAAAAAGAAAAGAAAAAAGTTGTACTTAAGGGTTCTCTATCATCTGTAAATGAAGCACAACTTGTAATGGATGGTAAAATTGTTACAGGTGTTTTACAGGTTCTTGATATCATAACTAAACGACTCAAATCTGAAATGGGTAAGAGATATAAGAAAGATGCAAAAGATGGTCTTGCATATATCAATAATATTGCAAAGATGGTAGGAATGACTGCATCTGATAAGAAACAAACTAAAAATAGAATGTTCTTAAAANTGGGTGATTTTGATGAATTAGACGAAGGTCTCTGGGACAACATTAGAAAGAAAAGAGCTCGTGGTGAAAAGATGAGAAAGAAGGGTGAAAAAGGAGCTCCAACCCCAGACCAAATTAAAAGAGCTCAAGAAGAATGTTGTGCAGAATGTACTGGTCACTATGACCATGTAATCACAGAATCAGAATACCAAGGTAAGAAAGTTACATNAAACAATCCTATAAGAACATCTGAGAACCCTAATAAGAAGTTTAAGGTTTATGTAAAGAATGAAAAAGGTTCAGTTGTTGTAGTCAGATTTGGTGACCCTAAAATGTCTATTAAAAGAGACGACCCTGCTAGAAGAAAATCTTTTAGAGCAAGACACGATTGTGCAAATCCTGGCCCTAAATGGAAAGCAAGATATTGGTCATGTTATCAGTGGAGAGCAAGTGCAAAAGTGGACAACTAAGATTTGGGAATGGATTAAGTGTGCATGGTTATGGTTCATAAATTTATTCAGAGTAAGATACGAGGTTACTGTATCATTCAATAAGGAATGGGGTGATGCAGATGACAGGTCTTATGTTGCAAAGAAAATCTTAGTACAAAAAGAAAAACACCTAAAGTTCAGAAATGATGACAATGAGGTTGTAGAATACAGAAGTGCCGCAGGACTGAACTATATAATAAGGGAGTTATAATGTTAGAGAAAATATTATCAGAAAGATTAAATGTAGATGTATCTACAATTACAGATGAGTCACATATTGTTGATGACTTAGGTGCAGATTCATTATCAGTAGTCGAAATAGTTATGGACATTGAGTCTGAGTATGAAGTTCAAATACCAGATGAAGATGCAGAAACCCTTTTCACAGTTGCAGAAATTAAACAATGGATTGAGGATAATTCATAATGCAACAGATGTTGATAGGAATTATATTGGTTTTAGGATTAGGGGGTTATTATCTCTATAATCAAAACCAAGTATTGAGTGCAAACAATCTTGCACTTGAAGGTGCAGTGAAAGAACAACAGGCAGCTATGGATACAATGAGAGAATCCTTTGAAAAACAAGGTAAAGCATTGAATCAAATGAGTAGAAAAAATGCACAGATTGAAGCAGAAATGAATTCATATCTGGATATTTTTAGAAGACATAATTTAAACCAACTTGCAATTGCAAAGCCTGGCATGATTGAAAAAAGAGTTAATAACTCAACAAAGCAAGTATTTGAGAGTATAGAAAATGATAGCAAAGAATTGGACTCGTTGGACGACCCTACTTCTGATATCAACCCTAACAATTAGTGGTTGTTCGTTAATACCAACTAAGAAAGTAGAGGTAGTCAGTAAACCATTAGAGATTGATATAATTCAACCTACAATGCCTAGGAACATTGATTTAAAAGAACCTAGGTTTTATGTAGTTTCAGAGGCAAAAATAACAAACCCATGCGTCAAAGACAAAGATACAGGAAAAAGAGACTGCTCGCTAGGCAAAGAAAATCCAGACTGGCCAGAAGGTTACACATACTTAGACAGATTCTTAGACGACATGAAGAAAGCGAACAGTGGTGATGTTGTCTTTGTTGCAATGTCAGTCAGTGATTACGAACTCATGTCATATAACATGCAAGAACTAAGAAGATACATTCGTGAAGTACAAGAAGTTGTAGTTTACTATAGAAATGTTACCATCAAGAACCCAGATGGTTCTACAACAGAAGCGAAAGCTGCAGTCATAACCAAACAATAAAACCAATGTCTAGATATTCGTAAGAGAGAACGAATATTACCTTGACAAATCCCAAAAACATAGTATTATAGATATATGTCTTTGTGGATTGATAAAAAATACCTTAAATTGGTATCTCCTAGGTTGAGAAATGGTAAATGGAAAGATGATAAACTCTTTAACCATTCTTGTACCTATTGTGGAGACAGTTCTAGTAATCAACTGAAAGCAAGAGGTTACCACTTCGTGCATAAGGACACCTATGTCTATAAGTGTCATAATTGTGGTCATTCTACTAATATAGGTATATTCTTAAAAGACCATGATGAAATGTTGCATAAACAATGGGTCATGGAAAGGTTTGGTAAGAAGAATGATACTAGACCAGTTGCACAACAAAACTTTACATTTGAACCACCAAAGTTTAAATCTAATATACTTGCAAGATATCCTAAAGCACAAGATAGTGAACTATGTGTTGATTACTTGACTAAAAGACAAATACCAAAAAAATGGTGGAAAGATTTCTATTTTGTAGAGAAATCACAAAGTCTAAGTTCAATAAATTATAAGTATAATAAGAGAGTTTTAGGTAATGACCCAAGACTAGTTCTACCCTTCTTTGATAGACAAAATAATCTTATAGGAATAACTGGTAGAGCATTAAATGATTCACAACTAAGATATTTAACATTACGATTCGATGAAGAAAAACCACTTATTTTCAATCTCGACAAAGTTGATTTCAACCAACCTCTTTATGTTGTTGAAGGGCCAATTGATTCTCTATTTCTGCCCAACTGCATTGCAGTCGGTGGGTCAGACTTCTCCAAGGTAACAAACGAAATATCTAAGAGTGGTTCTACTCTTATCTTTGACAATGAACCTCGGAATAAAGAAATCATCAAAAAGATGAGGTCTATGGGTGACCAAGGATATAAGGTTTGTGTTTGGCCAGAGACGATAAAGGAAAAAGATATTAATGATATGGTACTTAACAAGATACCATCAATCGTTGATGTGATTAATAATAATACAAGACAAGGTTTAGAATTATCCCTTGCAATTAATAATTGGAGTAAAGTATAGTGAATGGTAATGGTTTAAGTATTACGAAGAGGGATGGGTCAAAAGAGAATTTAAATTTAGAAAAAATTCATAGAATGGTAGAAGCTGCATGTAAAGGTATCAATGGGGTATCTGCATCACAGGTTGAAATGAGTGCAAACTTGTCGTTTTATGATGGAGTAACTACTCAAGAAATTCAAGAAACATTAGTTAAATCTTCATCAGATTTAATATCATTAGATACACCTAATTATCAATATGTTGCATCTAGGTTACTATTGTTTGCAATTCGTAAGGATGTATTCAATACTAAATGGAAAGATAGTAAAATCTATCCACCATTAAAAGATATCGTAGAAAGAAATATTGAATATGGTGTTTATGATAAAGATTTAATAAATTATTATGACGATAAGGAATGGGATAAACTCAACTCTTATCTAAATCATAACAGAGACATGTTGTTTGCATACGCAGGTCTCCAACAGGTAGTGGACAAGTATCTTGTACAAGACAGGTCATCTGGTAAATTGTATGAGACACCTCAGTTCATGTATATTTTGATTAGTGCAGTTCTTTTTAAGGACTACCCTAAAGAAACGAGATTAAATTATGTTAAAAAATATTATGACGCAATTAGTCAATTTAAAATCAACATTCCTACCCCAGTTATGGCAGGGGTTAGAACTCCTCTTCGACAGTTTGCTAGTTGTGTTCTGGTCGACAGTGATGATACTCTTTCAAGCATCTTCTCTAGTGACATGGCTATTGGTAGGTATGTTGCACAGAGGGCTGGTATTGGTATCAATGCTGGTAGAATTCGTGGAATCAATTCTAAAATTCGTGGTGGAGAAGTACAGCACACAGGAGTTATACCTTTTCTCAAGAAATTTGAATCCACAGTCAGATGTTGTACACAAAATGGTGTTAGGGGTGGGTCGGCTACAGTCCATTTCCCAATCTGGCATCAAGAAATTGAAGACATTATTGTCCTCAAAAACAATAAAGGGACAGAAGATAATAGAGTCAGAAAACTTGACTACTCAATCCAATTAAGTAAGTTATTTTATGAACGATTTATCAAAGACGAAGACATTACTTTGTTTAGTCCTCACGATGTGCCTGACCTCTACGATGCATTTGGAACAGAAGGGTTTGATGAACTTTACGAAAAGTACGAGAGAGCATATTCAATCCCTAAAAAGAAAATAAGTATAAGAACATTAATGATGGACTTGCTCAAGGAAAGAGCAGAAACAGGAAGAATCTATATTATGAACATTGACCATAGTAATAGTCATAGTTCATTTGCAGATAAAGTAAGTATGTCAAATTTATGTCAAGAAATTACTTTACCTACAAAACCAATCTCACATCCAGACGATGAGGATGGAGAGGTTGCACTTTGTATTTTATCTGCAATCAATGTGGGTTCAATCAAGATAGATGAACTACCAGAACTTTGTGAACTTTCAGTTCGTGGATTAGAAGAATTAATTGATTATCAAAAATATCCAGTTAAAGCTGCAGAGGTATCAACCAAAGCAAGAAGGTCATTAGGAATAGGATACATTGGACTTGCACATTACCTTGCAAAGAACAAAGTTAAATATGATGATGCAGAAGCACATAAATTAGTACATGAACTTACAGAAAAGTTTCAATATAGTTTACTAAGAGCATCAGCTCAACTTGCATCAGAAAAAGGTAAATGTGAATGGTATGATAGAACAAAGTATGCAAAAGGATTATTACCTATTGACACCTATAAAACAGATGTTGATGAAATTGTAAAACCAGTTTACCAAGAGGATTGGGAGAAACTTAGAACTGTAATTGATGTACATGGACTAAGACATAGTACATTATCTGCTCAGATGCCCTCTGAGAGCTCCTCAGTGGTCTCTAATGAGACAAATGGTATTGAACCACCAAGAGACTATTTAAGTGTCAAGAAATCGAAGAAAGGGCCTCTAAAGCAGATTGTTCCATCATATCAAGTGTTACAGAACTTTTATACACTTTTATGGGATATGAAAGACAATGATGGATATATTAAGATAGTTGCAGTAATGCAAAAGTTTTTTGACCAAGGTATTAGTGGAAATTGGTCTTATAACCCAGAAAACTATGAAGATAATGAAGTTCCTATCTCTGCAATGGCAACAGACCTTCTTAAGACATATAAATATGGTTGGAAAACATCTTATTATCAAAACACATATGATATGAAGACAGATGAAGTAATTGAGGTTCAAGATGAACCACTTCCAGTAGTGGAAGATTTAGATGATGAGGAATGTGACGCATGCACCATATAGAATTTGCAAGAAAAAGTAAAGAAGAACACGATGATAACAAACAAGAGATTCTCACTAATAACAATAAAATCAAAGAAAATATTATAGACTCTTACGAATTATCATTGGATAAAAGATTGGAAGTCTTTAATCCAGAAACAGATTATGCAGATGATGTTCCAGAGATAACTAAACAAGGTTATCAGTTTGCAAAGAATAGATTCTTTGTTGCAAGAAACTTTTTTGAAAAAGACCATATTGAATGGACTTCTCATATGTTTAAGTTTCAAGAACATAGAAAACAATACTATCGTGAAGAACATATCATAGGTGAAAATTTTGATGATAGAGGTAAAGGATTAGATACATGGGTTAGTAAAGGAATGCCCTTTCCTAATTATGGAGAGACAATTCTTTTAATGTATCAAAAGAAAATTGAAGAGTTGTTTGGATATAGATTAATCCCAACATATTCATATGGAAGAACCTATGACAGACATTCAAGATTGTTAAGTCATACTGATAGACCATCATGTGAGTTTAGTGCAACCTTTCCTATATCATACAATACAGATAATGGTAAACCATGGTCAATATGGATTCGTAATGATATAAACTATTGTGGAATGGATAATCAAGACTCATGGAACTTAACAATGAATGCACCTTTCAAAGACAGAGAGAATTGTACTCAAGTTTTATTAGAGCCAGGTGATGCATTATTTTATCAAGGTAGTAATGTAATACATTGGAGAGATAGATTAGCAGGTAATTCTGCAAGACAAATCTTTATACATTATTTACATGCAGACGGCCCTATGTATAGAGATTTTCCAATACTTGCATATGATGGTAGACCATCTGTTTATCATGGAACAGGAAGTAAACAGGGTAGAGCATGGGATGAAGCAAACAATATAATACAAAAAAGAACTGAGTATTGGAAGTATGGAAATACAGGAATAACAGACCCCATCACAGGTAAACCATGTGGTAAAGGACACGAGAAATATGAGTAAAGTATTTAATAGAAATAAAGTAAACTTTTTAAAGAATCCAATCTTCTTTGGAGAGGAACTTAATACCCAACGATATGACGATTTTAAATATCCGATTTTCGACAAGTTAACACAAAGACAATTGGGTTACTTCTGGAGACCAGAAGAAGTTTCTCTTCAAAAAGATAGGAACGATTACAATGAACTAAGTAAAGCACATAAACATATCTTTACTAGTAATCTAAAGTATCAGACACTTTTAGATTCAGTTCAAGGTAGAGGCCCTGCTACTGCATTATTACCTTTCTGTACTCTTCCAGAGTTAGAAGGATGCATTATTACATGGGACTTTATGGAAACTATCCATAGTCGTTCCTACACTTACATGATAAAGAATCTGTATCCAGACCCATCAAAAGTATTTGATACGATTCTAGACGATGAGAAAATCATTGCAAGAGCAGAGTCAGTAACAAAAAGATATGATGAGTTTATTGACTATGCACAAAGATATAGTTTAGGTTATGAAAAAGATGAATACGAACTTAAGAAAAGATTATATCTTGCACTTATAAGTATTAACATACTTGAAGGACTTCGTTTCTTTGTATCATTTGCATGTACTTTTGCATTTGGCGAAATGAAAAAAATGGAAGGGTCTGCAAAGATTATAAGTTTTATTGCAAGAGACGAAGCACAACATCTTGCAATTACTCAACACATTCTAAAGTGTTATCAGAATCAAGAGAAAGATAAAGTTATGACTAAGGTCATGAAGGATTGTGAACCAGATGTTTACCAGATGTATGAAGAAGCAGTCAAAGAAGAAAAAGACTGGGCAGAATACTTATTCATACATGGTAGTATGTTAGGACTATCTACTACACTTTTAAGTCAATATGTTGAATACATTGCAAACAGAAGACTTCGTGCAATTGGTTTAAATCCTATATATGAAGTATCAAGTAGAACTAATCCATTACCATGGACACAACATTGGTTGACATCAAAGGGTCAACAGAATGCACCACAGGAGACTGAGATTGAATCTTATGTCATTGGTGGTATCAAACAAGATATTAAAGAAAATACCTTTGAAGGATTTAAATTATAATGAAAGAATTAGGAATGGTATTATTTGGTTGTTTAATTTTTACTGGTTTTTTTGCAACTGTAATATATCCAGACATGGAGTACAAAGGATACCCTAGTACACATTCATGTACTGGTATGTGTTATGCAGAGTATGTTGAAGTTAATGGAACAGTAGTAGAACAACTTAGAGCAAAACAAGAACTTGCAAACTTAGACGAGTTCAGTAATATTAGAAGTTTATGGAGTGGGTGTGCAGCTTGTCATGGACAAGAGGGTCAAGGAATGGCAGTATTCCCTAAACTTGCTGGTCAAACCCAAGACTACATTGTGGATAGACTTAACACATATAAGAATAGAGGTGAAGTCGGTGCAATGAGTTCTACAATGTGGGGTCAAGCAGGTATGTTATCTGATGCAGATATAAATATGTTGGGTAAATTTATTGAGGTAGAATTAAAATGATAGAAATATTTGGAAAAACACAATGTCCTTTTTGTGACAAAGCAAAACAACTTTGTGAAAGAGAAGAATTAGAATTTGTCTATAAACAATTAGACACAGACTTTACAAGAGAGGAACTCTTTGAAGAATTTCCTACTGCAAGAACCTTCCCTCAAATTAGGATTGATGGTGAAGCAATAGGTGGATACCAAGAACTATATAAATGGTTCACAACTGATTGGAACGAAAAATAGGGAGATAACAATTATGCAAGACCCAGAACAGGTAAGGTCTTTTTATTGTGGAGAATGTGGTGCAGAAGGTGATGTTGAATATGATTTGGGTGATGGATATGAAATTAAATTCTGCCCATTTTGTGGTTCAGACCTAGAACTAGAAGATGATTTTGATATACAGGAAGAATTAGATTTCGATGAATAGACAAGTAATATTAGATGCACTTAAAACATCTAAAGTTAAAATTGATTTTAGGTCTTTAAATTCTGATAGGAATATCACTGGAGTTTACAAAGGTCATTCAGCAAGACAAAATCCTTCAAGCAACAAGGTTGTAGTTTGGGATGTTGTTAATGAGAAGTGGGATGACATAGAATGGGATACAATTATATCATGGGAAAAATTAAGTGAAACCTCAGTCGGCTAAAGCAAAAGGTCGTAATCTACAAAAGTGGACTAGAGAAAGACTAATAGAAGAATTAGATATTCATCCAGAGGATATCAAATCTACTTCTATGGGTGCTGGTGGTGAAGATGTTACCATGGCAAGAGCAGCTAGAGAAAAGTTTCCATATTCTATTGAATGTAAGAATCAAGAAAAGTTAAATATTTGGTCTGCATATGAACAAGCAGAATCAAATTGTGGGGACTACGAACCACTTGTAGTCATTAAAAGAAACAGACAAAAGGCATTAGTTGTCTTAGATGCAGAGGCATTCATTAAAATGCATAAGGATGAATAAAATATCAGATTGGTTTGCAATGTCAATGACGAAGTTCTTTCGTTTTGTTGCAGACACTTTTTTTGCAAAGAGATATGGACATCGTGCAGTTGTCCTAGAAACAGTAGCAGGAGTGCCAGGCATGGTTGCTGGTATGTGGATACATCTTAGAAGTCTTCGTAAAATGGAAACAGGGTATGGCCCTAAAATTAGAGAACTTCTTGCAGAGGCAGAGAATGAAAGAATGCATCTTATGTTCTTTGTAGAGATTACCAAACCAAATATATTTGAAAGATGGTTGGTATTATTTGCACAGGCAATTTTCTGGGTATTTTATTTTATATTGTATGTGTTCTTTCCTAGAACTGCACATAGAATGATACATTACTTTGAAGAAGAAGCAGTAAAGTCATATACAGAATACCTTAAGATGGTAGAAAGTGGTCAAGTAGAGAATATCCCAGCACCACAACTTGCAATAGATTATTACAAAATGAAAAAAAGTGCAAAGCTTTCAGACTTAATCAAGAAAGTCAGAGCTGATGAAGCACATCACGCTGAAATCAACTACAAATACTCAGTTGACACATAAGTACATCTTTTGATATACTTACATAGTAAGTTGATTTGGAATAGAAGGTTAGTCACCTTCCCACTAGAGTGGATGCAAGAACAAATGACGATTGTGAGTCAGAAGTCCAACAACCAGAAACCTCAGTAAACCTTAGAGTATTTAAAGGCGTCACTGGGGTTTTGTTTATTTGACACATGGGTACACATTTTGATATACTACATGTATATTAAATAGTGAGGAAAATATATGTTAAGTAAAACTTTAATCAAGGAACTCTCAAGATTGAGTTCTGTTTCTGAGTTAAATGAGGTAATCTCATTCTCAAGGTCTGTAGTTGAGGGTAAAACCAAAGCTGCTCTTTCAGTCGGTCAAAAGGTCTATGTGGTTCAAAAAACCAAAAAGACTCTTGGTACGATTACCAAAATCGCAATCAAAAAAGCAGTGGTAGAACTTCCACAAGGTTCTTACAGAGTCCCACTTTCAATGTTGGAGGCTGCATAAGTGTTTAACGAATACAACAAAACTAGTTACGAGGTCGAGAGTGACTTCGTGACTGGTGGTTGCTTACAAGGATACACAGATGCAATTTCATTCTATGACTTGGTTGAACTCTTTGGTAAACCAACTGAGGATACTGCATTTATAGATGAAAAAGTTAATGTATCATGGTCTATCACTGGTAAAAGATACTACATCGATGAATATGGTGATGAAGATTGGGATTATGTAAAAGCAACAGTCTACAACTGGAAAACTGGTGGTGTTCCTCATGGTAATTATGAGTGGCATATTGGTGGTACTGGTTGGGACTCAATTGAATTTATAGAAACAATAATCAAAGAAAAACTAAAACCAGAGTACAATTGGAATGATTGATGTAACAATTATGGGGCCACGAGGTGGTCGTGTCAAAGATATAGATGAATCATTAATCTATAATTATATTATAGAAGCATGTAAAGAACTAAAAATTAGACAGGCAGACATAGAAGTCTTGGTATACAATAAGTTTCCAAGTGATTATGATTATGCAATAGGTTTTTGTTATGGTGATGTCGAATCTGTAACAATTGAATTAACAAAAGAAGATGATAATATGTTTCAAACACTTGCACATGAAATGATTCATGTGAAACAATTTCTAGAAGATAGATATCCAAGTGAACGAGAAGCAAAAAAACTAGAAGAAAAACTTCATAAAAAAGTAACTGCAAGGATGGGATACTAATGTACACATACTACAAAGAAATAACAGATTGGAGTGACTCTGGATGCAATGTTCCAAATCATACCTACATCTTTAATGAAAAGAATCAAAATGTAGGATACATTAAAACTGGAACTAAAGAAGAACTCTTCTATAAAACTCCATCTAAACTATTTTCGAAATCCAGACGAAAATTTATAAAACTTGACAGATAGGTACACCTTATAGTAGAATAGAATTATGACATTACAAGAAATGATAAACAATTACGAAACCTTGACTGAGGAACAACAAGCTCATGTAGATGCAGCTCTTGATTCACAATCAGATGAAGGTCTATGTCTTTGTGGAGAACCAATGGGTTCTACCAGTGAGTGTTATTCTCACATGACGCAAGGCATATAACAGTTCGAAGTGACAACTCATAGCAGTTGTATATTGGGTGGGAGTCTGATTCTCCCTTAAAATCCCTCAAGGTGCTGATGGTTGGGTTTACTCTCTCCTTCCCCATCATCGTTGTCACTTCACTTTTT
>NYUU01000107.1 GCA_002684175.1 Synechococcus sp. CPC35 | reverse complement strand
AGGGCTGGGTGACACGCATCGGACCCGAAGCACCCCTCCCAAGTGGTGGCTTCAGCAATCAGAGCCTGTCCGGCCTCATCTCTGACATCAAGGCCGGGCTGGCAATTCTGAGCTGGCGCCAATGGAGGCTGGTGCATCGCCAGGCCCGACGGGGGCGGACGATGGTCGCCGTCGGAGACCTGCTGCCGCTGCTGATGGTCTGGTCCAGCGGAGCTCCCTTCGGATTTCTCGGCACGCCGAAAAGCGATTACAGCTGGCGAAGCGGTCCGGGACGGAACCTCAGTGACCGCTATCACCGACTCAAGGGAAGTGAATGGGATCCCTGGGAATGGATGTTGATGCGCTCAGCCCGTTGTCGGCTTGTGGCCATGCGAGACCGGCTCACAGCCCGGGGACTCCGCCGCCGTGGGATTCCTGCACTGGCACCGGGCAATCCGATGATGGATGGGCTCGCGGTCATGCCACCACCGGCAGCACTGGAGCGTTGCCGGAGGATCCTGCTCCTGTGCGGGAGCCGAATGCCCGAAGCGCAGAGAAATTTCCAGCGGCTGCTGACGGGGGTGAAGCGGATGGATACGCGTCAGCCGCTGGCATTGCTAGTGCCTGTCGGCAGACAACCTGACAGCAAGGTTCTCGGGGCAGAACTCGAAAAGAATGGATTTCGACTCAGCCTGCCCCCATCGGACCAGCTGGGTGCTGAAGCCTGCTGGGTCCGAGGAGCCTGCCTGCTGCTGATCGGCCGCGGCTGCTTCAACCGCTGGGCAGGCTGGGCTGAGGTGGGCATTGCCACGGCGGGAACAGCCACCGAACAGTTGGTGGGTCTGGGTGTCCCGGCCCTCTCCCTTCCCGGGGCCGGGCCGCAGTTCACGGGGGGCTTCGCCCGTCGGCAAAGCCGCCTGCTCGGCGGATCTGTGCGTCCCTGCGGCAGCACCCGCGAGCTGACAGAAGAGCTCTTCAGACTGCTGAACTCTCCGGAACTCAGGAGCAGAATGGGATGCATTGGCCGGCGTCGGATGGGATCCGCTGGAGGAAGCGACCGACTGGCGGAACTTGTGCTGGCTCGACTGCACGGATACTGAGGAACCGGAGTTTGATGCGATGGCTGCCATTCAGGACCCCTCATACGTGAAAATCTGCGCTTTGCTGGCGAGTCGTCTGAGCATCAGCCTGGCCAGTGCGCGTCGCCGGGTTGACCAGGCTGCAGCCCAGGATGGCCACCGAGACCTTGAGACACGCCGAGCCAAGGCTCAGGCCATGCTGGATGCTCTCGATGAGGTAGGGACCAATCACGGCTCTCAGCTGGACACGCTGCTGCAGAACAGCGAGGGAGACGGAAACTTCATCCTTGAGGACTGACGGGACGACTGTCCGTTGTGAAGAGACACAGAAGACAAGAGCTCAGTGCTCGAAGGTCTGGTTGAAGCGCAGACGGTCAAGATCCGCGATGACGGGAATACAGGCGAAGCAGCGCTGGGCCAGATCCCATCGCCCTTCGCGTCGAAGCATCGCTTCCAGTCGCGCGCGAGCCGGAAGCAGATAACGCACATCATTGGCTGCGTAGGACAGCTGGGACTCGGTCAGCTGATCAGCACGCCCCCAGTCGCTGCTCTGTGCACCCTTGTCCAGTTCGACCCCCACAAGCTCAAACACGAGATCCTTGAGACCGTGCCGTGGGGTGTATGTGCGTCCAAGACGGCTACCAACTTTTGTGCAGAACAGGGGCTGAACGGCGATCCCAAGCCCCGTGGCGAGAGCCGCCACGTCGAACCGTGCGAAATGGAACACCTTCTCCACAGCGGCAGCCTCGAACAGGCGCTTCAGATTCGGAGCATCCGTCTGTCCAAGTCCAACGCGCACACAGGCCACACGATCTTCAGCATCCGCAATCTGGACGAGGCAGAGACGATCCCGACCATGAATCAGTCCCATGGCCTCGGTATCAACCGCCAGCCTGGGAGCACGGAGATAGCGCTCAGTCCAGGCAGCATCGAGATCCTCGTCAAAAACAGCAAACTCTGCGGGGGCGGGCAGCGACTCAGCCATGGGGGAGGACAGGGAGAAGACGGTGGCAACAATCAGTTTGACGACTTCGGCAATCCCGGGAACTGCCTCTTGAATCTCACAATGAGATCGACTTTGATGGATTCAGTGTCCACGTTGTCGTGTTTTCCCGCCGCAAGCCGTCGCGCTCCTGTCTGTCCGATATCGAGCAGTACTTCCAGCAACTCCCACCGCAGTTTCTCGACCTGGAACTGGCTGTCTGCTGGATTCTGGAATGCCTGCTCAAGGACGACAACTACCCATCCGGACTGCTGCAGAAGCTGCTGCAGGAAGAACCTCAGCTGCGTTTGTCCGAGACCGTGCTTCAGCAGGCCCTTGACTTTCTCGAGCAGCAGGGATCCATCAGCAGCTACACCAAGCGTTGCCCCAGTCGAGGACGGCCCCGTCGGATGCTCCACCTGCAATCGGATGCGCGCAGTGAAGCTGAGCGGTTGATGGGGCCCTGGCACAGCTGGCTGGCTGCCCATCGCTTCGCTCTGACCTGAACGACTGAAGGTCCGGTTCCAACACGGTCCCGTTGAGGGTCAGTCCGATTAAAAAGGAACACCAACCTTTTGGCCGTCATGCCGCAGGGCTTTCAGTCAACTCTGTTGCTCACAGTTCTTCTGGCTGTTGGGCTGTTTTTTTTCCTTCGAGCTGCCAGCAAGGACCGAACCACAGTGGTGGATGTGACCTCCCCTCAGCCTCCACTGACTGTTCTGGACGGGTTGAGCACCTGGCTGGAGGGTCGCGGCTGGAGTCGTGAGGGCGGCGACGCTCAGCGACAGGTCCTTCGCTTCCGCGGCCGAGTGGCATCCAGCCGACCACTGGCGGTGCTGCTTTCGGTCCTGGCTGCCACAGGAGCAGGATGCTTTGGTCTTGTTCTGCGCCAGCTGGCCCCTCAACTGCACTGGTGGCCTGTTCTGCTCATGGGTCTCGGGCCTGTTGCAGGATTGATTTACAGCCGTCGGGCCGACCGCATCGAAGACCTTGAACTGCGTCTGCTGAACGATCCGCCCATGGGAGGCAGCGCCCTGAGAGTGCGGGCCCATCGTGATGAACTGATCGCGATGGAACTTGAACTGGCGGAATCTCTGCAGTTGGCCAGTGATGGTTCGCTGCTTTCCTCACCGATCTGAGCCATGAACCTGTTGCGCTGGACTCAATGTCGTCGGACGACGACCTTCCTGGCGATCGTGTTCGCCTCGTTGACCACCCTGGCGATCACCGGGGCGACTGCGCAAAGGAACTGGTTGCAGAAACAACCGGATGCTTCAGAGAAAGGAAACCCCGAAAATTCCAAGCTCAAAAACTGTCCCCAGCAGGCGCAACCCACCGATCCTCTTCTGGGACCGCGCACCCGCGACCCCGGACGCTGGGTGGGCCGACAACCGGTTCAACCGAATCTGCCGATCGTTGTGATGGCCGGTCATGCCGATTCACAGGCCATGGCCAGTGCCGGCACGCCCGGGTTCGCCGTTGACGTGCGCAACGCGGCACCGATGGATGCCCTGATGCGCGATGAGCTCTTCTGGAATTTCAAGGTGCAGGAAGCCGTCGTCCGGATCGGCAGGTCCCGGGGACTGAACATCATTTCCTACAGACCACCTTCACTCACAATCCGAAACGACAACGATCCACGCACCAACTGGTCCCAGGCCCGGGTTCGCTCCGCCAAAGGGCATTACATCCTGGAGATCCATTTTGATGCCTACCGACCCCACGGTTTCGGATCCGGATTGATCCCTGCCATCAATCGGCCTCTGAATACGGTCGATGAAAGTCTGGGGAGGGCCTTCGGCCGCTTCCCCCGCAATTTCCGCGGTGGCCTGGGGGGGCCCCGCCGAGGCATCGGCATCCTGGAAATCGGAATGTTGGAAGATCCGCTGGAAGCGCAGCTGCGCAATCCGAAGACCCGGACCCAGACAGTGAACTGCCTGGCGGAAAGGGTGGTGGAGGCCCTCGTCAGGGGGGTCAGCTAGCCGATCGCCCCATGGGGTCTGCAGAGCTCCTCCAGCGAAGGGTCTCCAAGCCAGTCCTGCGGCTTCGTGAACAGGTCTGTGAGCAGCGCCTCCCTTGAACCAGGTTCTGCTGAATAGGCGTACTCCCAGCGCACCAAAGGCGGCAGAGACATCAAGATTGACTCAGTACGGCCATTCGTCTGGAGGCCAAAGATTGTTCCGCGGTCCCAGACCAGATTGAATTCCACATATCGGCCACGTCGGTAAAGCTGGAACTGTCTCTCGCGCTCGCCGAACTCGATCGGGTGGCGTTTTTCAACGATGGGTGCATAGGACGGGAGAAAGGCCCGGCCGTTGGCCTGGCCCAGAGCGAACAGCTGCTCCCAGCCGAGAGACCTGGCGCCGAGCTGAGCTGAGATCAAGGCAGCAGGACCCGATGGGTCCTGACCCTTGTAAATCGTTCCGCTGGAATCCTGATAGTCGTAAAAGATTCCTCCCACTCCGCGGGTTTCTCCCCGGTGCTTGAGGAAGAAGTACTCATCGCACCAGGGCTTGAAGACTTTGTGCAGGTCGGGATGAACTGAATCGCAGGCATCTTTGTGGCTGCGATGAAAGTGCCGGGCATCCTCCAGGAACGGGTAGTAAGGCGTGAGATCTGCACCACCGCCGAACCACCACACCGGCCCTGCCTCGAAGTAGCGGTAATTGAGATGGACAGTGGGAATGAAGGGATTGCGGGGATGCAGAACCATCGAGGTTCCTGTGGCGAACCAGGGATGTCCCTCCGCTTCCGGCCGCTGCTTGAGAATCGAGGGAGGAAGTTGTTCACCCTGGACCTCGGAGAAATTCACCCCCCCCTGCTCGAAAACACGACCCTCCCGCATCACCCTGGAGCGACCGCCCCCGCCTTCCGGCCGAATCCAGCTCTCCTCGGCGAAACGGCCCTCTCCATCGAGAGCTTCCAGGCCGGAACAGATCTCATCCTGAAGACCCATCACCATCGATCGGGCCCGTTCCCGGGAATCTGTCGGAGGCAGCTCCAGAGGGGAATGACGTTGAGCCGCGTCGGGGCGTCCGAGAACCCGGCGGATCAGGGAGCGAACCATGCATCGCAAACGGTGATCTGGAAACCTAAACAGATGACCCCAGCCACGGACAAGGTTCCTTGAGGGACTGTCATGGGAGATCGCTCCTAGGATTCGATTAGACCTGACGAAACCGATGACCCTGGTCGAACAGGCGACTCATGCTTTACAGCAGGTCAGGGACGCCGGCAGTGGAAAAACAGTGCTGGAGCTCACCTGGATCGACCAGATCCGCGTTGCACCTCCTCGCGCGATCTTCCGCCTGAATCTTCCCGGCAACGCCCTGAACCAGCGTGATCGCATCGTGGCTGAAGCTCGCCAGGCCCTGCTGAACTTGGAGGGGATCGATGATGTTCAGATCGAGCTCGGGCAACCACCCAGCCAAGGTGGCATCGGCCAGGCCGGACACGGTCAGCCCGCGGAACGTCAGTCCATCCCGGGTGTCCGGAAAGTCGTGGCCGTCAGCAGCGGCAAAGGAGGCGTCGGGAAAAGCACCGTTGCGGTGAATCTGGCCTGTGCCCTGGCGCAGCAGGGACTCTCGGTCGGGCTTCTCGATGCCGACATCTACGGTCCGAATGCACCGACGATGCTGGGCGTGTCAGACCAAACCCCTGAAGTGCTCGGCAGCGGAGAAGAGCAGCGGATGGTTCCACTCGAGACCTGTGGCATCGCCATGGTGTCGATGGGTCTGCTGATTGATGAGCATCAACCGGTGATCTGGCGCGGCCCGATGCTCAATGGAATTATCCGGCAGTTTCTCTATCAGGCGGAATGGGGTGAGCGAGATGTACTCGTGGTGGATCTGCCACCGGGCACGGGTGATGCGCAGCTGTCACTGGCACAGGCCGTACCGATGGCTGGAGTCGTGATCGTCACGACTCCTCAGCAGGTTTCCCTCCAGGATGCTCGGCGAGGACTGGCGATGTTCCGACAGATGGGGATCCCTGTTCTGGGGGTTGTGGAAAATATGAGCGCCTTCATTCCGCCGGATCGTCCTGACTGTCGATATGCCCTGTTCGGAAGCGGCGGCGGTGCGCAACTGGCTGAGGATTACGACGTACCACTCCTGGCTCAGATCCCGATGGAGATGCCCGTGCAGGAGGGTGGTGACAGTGGTCGTCCGATCGTGATCAGCCGCAGCGATTCGCCCAGCGCGAGGGAATTCCACGGTCTGGCGGAAGCCTTGAATCTGGCGGCAACGCAACCCGCCTGATCATGTTCGCCAGCCGGGGGCACCGCAGACGGTCACGGGAATGGGTGCTCTGGGGGGTACCGCTTGCCATGGTTGCCGTTGCCGGCCTTCTGATCGCCAGCACCCAGCGACAGGCGGATTACGCGGACTGGTACCACCACTGGATTACAGCGGGTTTGGGTGTGCTTATGGCACTGGTACTGGAGCGCATTCCATTACCTCGCCTGCGGCCGTTGCTGATTCCCGTTTATGGACTGACCGTTGCAAGCCTCCTGGCCGTGCGGGTGATCGGAACAACGGCACTCGGAGCTCAGCGCTGGATCAGCATCGGCGGNGTNCACGTGCAGCCATCCGAGTTCGCCAAGATCGCNGCAATCCTTCTCGTGGCNGCGGTTCTGGCAAGGCATCCCGTGGAAAGGCCNGTGGATCTGCTNCGNCCTCTGGGGGTGATCTCAATNCCATGGCTGCTGGTGTTCATTCAGCCGGACCTGGGNACTTCGCTGGTGTTCGGNGCNCTGATGCTGACGATGCTGTACTGGTCNGGGATGCCCGTGGAGTGGGTGATCCTGCTNTTATCGCCGCTTGTGACAGCGTTGCTCNCCGGTCTGCTGCCNTGGGCAATGGGACTGTGGATCCCGCTNATGGCAGTCCTTGCCTACCGATCGCTTCCCTGGAAACGTCTTGCNGCCACCATCACCGTTGCCATTCACGCAACCATGGCCGCCGTGACTCCCTGGTTGTGGCTGCATGGCCTNAAGGACTACCAGCGTGACCGACTGGTGCTGTTCCTCGAACCNAGCAAGGACCCGCTTGGAGGTGGNTACCACCTGCTGCAGAGCACTGTTGGGATCGGCTCCGGAGGACTTTTCGGAACGGGTTTGCTCCAGGGGCAGCTGACCAAGCTGCGNTTCATTCCTGAGCAACACACCGATTTCATCTTCAGCGCTCTCGGGGAGGAAACTGGNTTNCTGGGNTGTCTGCTCGTNGTGATCGGCTTTGCNNTGCTGATGGCNCGGCTGCTGCAGGTGGCTCGCAANGCCCGCTCCGACTTTGAATCCCTGGTCGTGATCGGCATTGGAACGATGCTGATGTTCCAGGTGGTGGTGAANATCTTCATGACCATCGGCCTGGGCCCNGTNACAGGGATCCCGCTTCCTTTNCTGAGTTATGGACGTTCGGCGATGGTGGTGAATTTCATTGCACTCGGTCTTTGCCTTTCTGTGGTCCGCCAGAGCAGACGNTCCCTGATNTCTCTCAGGTGAGCGGNCCATCCCTNACNGACCTGCGCAAACGTCTGGCGCAGGGGTGTCCACCNGGACGTTGCGGAGAAATCGGGGTGCGNCGTCTCTGGTGGGCCGCCCTCGAGACCCTTCAGCAGGAAATGATCGAAACCGAGGTGAATNAGGGCATCTGGGTGGCNGCACCACTGCCAGCGCTCTATGAACCTCAACTGCTCCGCCATCTCGAAGGATGGGTNTGGGCACCNGAGCAGCTCGGNCAGCTCACGGTATCCAACACGGCCCTGCCCGATCGCACAGGCCTGAAANGAGAGCAACCGCTTCCGCATTTCCAGCGCTTGCCTCTTCAACCTGACGACGGAGATGACCCCNTGCTCCTGGTGATCACGCCCCGGCTTCAGGTCGCGCTGGCCCTTGATGGGNCCNANACACAACGGCAGCTGCTGATGCGTTGNGATCCTGGAACACTCAGTGATCTGCTGTCCCTTCTGGACNGGCGACTGCAGAACCACTCCCAGNNCCAGGCGGACCATCTCCGCAGCCAGCTGGCAGAACTNGGGACCCTTCACAGNGACGAGGGNCTTGCTCAGCGTTTCTGGCCAAGGCTGGCGGAACAGCTGACGGATGCAGCACCNGGGCTGATGTTNCAGCCGATCCNGTCCGCCGATGCTCCGACCGGATCCAAGGCTGCTGATCTCAACCTGCTCGAAGCACTCACNCACGAGGTGCGCACACCTCTGGCAACGATCCGAACCCTGATNCGCTCCTTGCTGCGCCGCAANGACCTGACCGAGATCGTGCTCAAACGNCTTCGTCAGATCGATGCGGAATGCAGCGAACANATCAATCGATTCGGCCTGATCTTCCACGCTGCTGAACTGCAGCGACAGCCTGGTGAAGCGAACCTGGCCAAGACGGATCTCGAATCGATCCTCCGCACCCTCTCACCGGGATGGAACGATCAGCTCGCGATCAGAGGAATCCATCTGCAGCTCGATCTCGAGTCAGGNCTTCCCGCCGTGCTGAGCGACTCACGTCGTCTCGAGCCAATGCTGGGNGGGCTGATCGATCGAAGCAGTCGTGGCCTGCCNGAGGGCAGTGCNCTGCAGCTGNGGCTTCAGACGGCAGGTGCGAGGGTGAAGCTTCAGCTTCANGTGGAACTGCCCGGCANCAGCCCNGGCGACAGANCCGAGACTCCNCTGCATGAGGAGCTTGGCACGGTTCTCAGCTGGGACCCCTCCACTGGCAGCCTGCAGCTGAGCCAGGGCGCTACACGTCAGATGATGGAAAGCCTTGGCGGCCGCTATCAACATCGGCGCGATCGCGATCTCACCGTCTTCTTCCCTGTCCATTGCGAAACGGATTGCAAAACGGGCTGAGGTTTTGTTGACGGGTGTGAAGCTTGCCGTCCCAGAGGAAATTTGGAGCCTGGCGCAGTGCTACTTTCCAGTCGTATCAGACCGTTTGGATTTCTGAAGCCATGACAGCATCGGCATTGAATGGTCAGCTTCCGCAGTACATCGCCAGCACCGGAGGCCTGCTGAATTCCGCTGAAACCGAGGAGAAATACGCCATTACCTGGTCCAGCAAGACTGAACAGGCTTTTGAGCTCCCAACAGGGGGGGCGGCAATGATGAATTCAGGCGAGAACCTGATGTATTTCGCCCGAAAGGAACANTGCCTGGCTCTGGGNACGCAGCTGCGCACCAAGTTCAAACCACGGATCGAAGACTTCAAGATNTACCGCATNTATCCCGGCGGTGACACNGAATTNCTGCATCCCAAGGACGGGGTCTTCCCAGANAAAGTCAACGAGGGCCGCTCCATGGTTGGCCACAATCCAAGGCGTATTGGTCAGAACACCAATCCAGCCAACATCAAATTCACCGGTCGCAACACCTTCGACACCTGAAGCNCGTGTCGAAGCTCTGAATCCATAACGCACGGACCGGGGCTGCAAGGATCTAGGNATGTTCAGTCCTGACCGCGACGCCTTTCANAAGGCGGTAANCAAAGGTGCCAACCTGATCCCGCTGGCTCAGAGTTGGCCNGCAGATCTNGAGACTCCNCTGACCACCTGGATCAAGGTGGGAGANGGAANCCCCCCGGGGGTTCTNCTTGAGTCGGTTGAAGGGGGTGAAACCCTCGGTCGNTGGAGTGTGATTGCATGCGATCCCCTATGGACCGCATCNGCACGGGGCAGCACGCTTCAGCGCGTCTGGCGAGACGGATCTNTGGANANCACGGAGGGCAATCCCTTCGACCTGCTNCGNGAGTGTCTTCAGCCNTACAANTGCGTGAATCTCCAGGGTCTGCCNCCNCTTGGACAGCTNTACGGCATCTGGGGCTATGAACTCATNCATTGGGTCGAGAGCTCCGTACCCGTCCATCCCAGGNATGACAGTGCCCCGCCGGATGGGGTCTGGATGCTGATGGACGCCATCCTGATCTTTGATCAGGTGAAACGGCAGATCACAGCGGTGGCCTTCGGTGATCTTTCNCGGGGGGCCAGNGAGGAAGAGGCCTGGCAGTCAGCCATGGCAAGGATNGATGGTCTCCGTTCTCGCATGGATGCTCCACTGCCTGCGGTNAGACCNCTGNCCTGGGATGCCAGCGGCANGACCCTTCCTGANGTGCGCAGNAACCGNAGTCGTGATGAATTCGAGGCAGCGGTGGTGANGGCCAAGGAACANATCGCTGCAGGCGATGTNTTCCAGATGGTGATCAGCCAGCGGCTCGAGGCCGAGGTTNCTCAGNCACCACTGGAGNTGTACCGGAGCCTGCGCATGGTGAACCCTTCGCCNTACATGGCATTCTTCGATTTCGGGGACTGGCAGCTGATCGGCTCAAGCCCGGAAGTGATGGTGCAGGCGGANCCAGCTGCTGATGGAATCCATGCNAGCCTCCGTCCCATCGCAGGCACCCGTCCCCGCGGCAGATCACCGCTNGAAGACCGGGAACTGGAGACGGATCTCCTGGCCGATCCCAAGGAGCGNGCTGAACACGTGATGCTTGTTGATCTGGGACGCAATGATCTCGGACGGGTCTGTCAGCCAGGCAGTGTGTNGGTCAAGGANCTGATGGTGATNGAGCGCTACTCCCACGTGATGCACATCGTCAGCCANGTGGAAGGCCTCCTGGAGGCNGGNAANGANGTNTGGGATCTGCTGATGGCGACNTTCCCTGCNGGGACTGTCAGNGGNGCCCCCAAGATCAGGGCGATGCAACTGCTTCACGCCNTGGANCCCGATGCCCGNGGCCCCTACTCCGGGGTCTACGGNTCNGTGGATCTGGCCGGTGCCCTCAACACAGCNATCACGATCCGNACGATGGTGGTGCAGACGAACGGCAANGGNGGNTGTTNNGTGAAGGTTCAGGCCGGTGCTGGCGTGGTGGCGGATTCAAANCCTGACGCGGAATTTGAAGAAACNCTCAACAAGGCCCGNGCCATGCTCACTGCTCTGGCCTGCCTGAATCCAGCCAAATGATGTCCACCTCNCNGCTGCTCAAGGGATTCGAGGTGGANCTGTTCACGGGNCGGGACACNGGGGAGAACGTNGGNGTCGCCATTGATGTGATGANGGATTTCCCTGACTTCGTCAACGAACCTGACCACCGCAACCTCGAGTACATCACNGCNCCNATCGCGGACTACNCNNGNCTTGCAACAGCCTTGACGGAACCACGNCGCCGGNTGCGGACATGGCTTGCGAAACGTGATCTGACCCTTCTGCCNGGCAGCACCCTNAGTCTTGGNGACAGCAGCCNCTTTGAGCGTTCCGACCCGGACAACCCNTATCACGACCTGATCGAGGCCAGATACGGAACGAGAGTNGTNACCGCCAGCATTCANATCAATCTGGGAATCACAGACCTGGACTGGTTGTTCGCCGCNGTNCGACTCGTNCGNTGTGAAGCGGCTCTCNTNCTTGCTCTCAGTGCCAGCTCACCNTTTCTCGATGGATCATCCACNGGGCGTCATTCCCAGCGCTGGCATCAGTTTCCGATCACCCCAGANGAGGTNCCTCTNTTCCAGGATCATCAGCACTACATCACCTGGGTTCAGCAACAGCTCGCCAGTGGCGCCATGTGCAATGAACGCCATCTGTGGACGTCGGTGCGTCCGAACGGACCAAGTCGGCCCTATGCACTGAACCGACTCGAACTGCGGATCTGCGATCTGGTCACCGATCCCCAAGAGCTGCTTGCCATCACAGCACTGCTCGAACTGAGGCTGATTTCGCTACTGAACAACCCGAGTCAACTGGATCCTCTCCTGAGCAGCTCCCTGACGCCCAGCGAGCTGGAGTCTCTCTCGGATGCCAACGACGCCGCCAGCGCAAGGGAAAGCCTCAACGCAGAGCTTCATCACTGGCGAAACGGTGAATCGATCCAATGCAGAACGTGGATCAGTCAACTGCTGGACGACGTCACTCCCCTGGCCAGAGACCTGAATCTCGATTCTCATCTGAAGCCGCTGGAAGCAGTGCTCAGCAACGGCAACCAGGCAATGCGCTGGCAGACTGCCTATGAAGAAGGTGTTGAAATCTCGGAACTTCTCAGAACGGGAATCCTGACGATGGCCTCCCAGGAACAGAACAGTTCCGTCATGGACGGCATTTTGGGATGATCAAGGCCAGTCCGCAGACCAGTGGAGCGTTCATGCCCGAATCCTTCAGCCATAGCCCAGACGGCGAACAGCCCAGGGGTAATGGTGGACATTTCGGGTCGGGACGTCTGCTGCAGCAGCGCCTGGAGCTGGTTGAAGATCTCTGGCAGACCGTGCTGCGCAGTGAATGTCCACCTGAACAAAGTGAGCGTCTGCTGCGTCTCAAGCAGCTCAGCGATCCTGTCGCCCTCGAAGGCCGCGACGGCGACAGCACCAGTGAGGCCGTTGTTGCGCTGATCCGAGCCATGGATCTTTCCGAGGCGATCGCAGCAGCCCGAGCCTTCTCCCTTTATTTCCAGTTGATCAACATCCTCGAGCAGAGCATCGAGGAAGACAGTTATCTGGAGAGCCTCAGCCCGTCCAGAAGCATCGACGAGCATCAGCGGGAAGCCTTTGATCCCTTCGCCCCTGCTCTCGCCAGCCAGACGGATCCAGCCACATTCGGAGAGGTCTTCGAACGCCTGCGGCGGATGAATGTGCCTCCTGCACAGGTCGAATCCCTGCTCCAGGAACTGGACATCCGCCTGGTTTTCACAGCCCATCCCACCGAAATCGTTCGTCACACCGTCCGGCACAAGCAGCGACGGGTGGCGAACCTTCTGCAACAGCTGCAGTCCGACCCCCCGCTGACCGGGCAGATGGAAGAGGTTCTGCGCAGACAGCTGGAGGAGGAGATCCGACTCTGGTGGCGTACCGATGAGCTTCACCAGTTCAAGCCCACGGTTCTGGACGAGGTCGATTCCACGCTCCATTACTTCCAGCAGGTGCTGTTTGAGGCGATGCCGCAGCTGCGTCGACGTCTCGTCTCCGCGCTGCATCGTCACTATCCCGACGTGCAGGTGCCTCATGCCTCCTTCTGCACCTTCGGATCCTGGGTTGGCTCGGATCGGGACGGCAACCCCTCCGTGACACCGGAGATCACCTGGAGAACCGCCTGCTATCAGCGGCAGCTGATGCTGGAGCTCTACATCAGCTCCATCCAGGCCCTCAGAAGTCAGCTGAGCATCTCCATGCAGTGGAGTCAGGTGGCCCCTTCCCTGCTGGAATCACTGGAGATGGATCGCCTGCGTTTTCCAGGGATCTATGAAAGCCGTGCAGCCCGCTACCGGCTGGAGCCTTATCGACTGAAGCTCAGCTACGTCCTGGAGCGGCTGGAACGGACCCTGAGCCGCAACAATCAACTGTCCGATGCGGGCTGGCAGTCACAGCAGGATCCAACGCCCGCAGTGCCGGATGGTCTTCCCGGTGCCGAAGCCCTGCACTACACCTCCGTGGATCAGTTCCGCAGTGATCTGGAGCTGATCAGGAACAGTCTCACCAGCACAGACCTGAGTTGTGAACAGCTCGACGTGCTGCTCCACCAGG
The DNA here is from genome assembly GCA_002684175.1 of Synechococcus sp. CPC35. Lineage (GTDB taxonomy): Bacteria > Cyanobacteriota > Cyanobacteriia > PCC-6307 > Cyanobiaceae > Parasynechococcus. The sequence continues at coordinate 7,709 of NYUU01000107.1, read as the reverse complement.
TGCACATCTTCGGGTTCTCCCTTGCAAGCCTTGACATTCGTCAGGAAAGCACCCGTCACAGCGATGCCATCGACGAACTCACACGCTTCCTCGAGCTGCCGAAGTCCTACGGGTCCATGGAAGAAGAGGAACGGGTGACCTGGCTGCTCCAGGAACTCCAGACCCGCCGGCCGCTTATCCCCGCAGCGGTTTCCTGGTCGAAGCCCACCAAGGAGACCATTGCCGTCTTCAGGATGCTGCATCGACTTCAGGAGGATTTCGGCGCACGGATCTGCCATTCCTATGTGATCTCGATGAGTCACACCGCGTCGGATCTTCTGGAGGTCCTGCTGCTGGCCAAGGAGGCCGGTCTGGTGGATCCCTCATCAGGCCGAGCCTCGTTGCTGGTTGTGCCGTTGTTTGAAACCGTCGAGGACCTGCAGCGTGCTCCGGATGTGATGGAGGACCTCTTCAACACACCGCTGTACCGGAATCTGCTCCCGGAGGTGGGAGCGAACAATCAGCCCCTGCAGGAACTGATGCTGGGCTATTCCGACAGCAACAAGGACTCCGGCTTCCTCTCCAGCAACTGGGAAATTCACCAGGCCCAGATCGCTCTGCAATCCCTGTCAAGCCGCCAGGGTGTGGCACTGCGGCTGTTTCATGGCCGCGGCGGTTCGGTCAGCCGGGGCGGTGGCCCCGCCTATCAAGCGATCCTTGCCCAACCCAGCGGCACGCTGCAGGGACGGATCAAGATCACCGAACAGGGAGAAGTGCTGGCCTCCAAGTACAGCCTGCCGGAACTGGCCCTTTACAACCTGGAAACCGTCACGACCGCAGTCGTTCAGAACAGCCTCGTGACCAATCAGCTGGATGCGACGCCGAGCTGGAATCAACTGATGAGTCGGCTCTCCGCACGCTCACGGGAGCACTACCGGGCACTGGTGCACGACAACCCTGATCTCGTCAGTTTTTTTCAGCAGGTGACTCCGATCGAGGAGATCAGCAAATTGCAGATCTCCAGCCGGCCAGCCCGTCGGAAATCCGGAGCCAAGGACCTCTCCAGCCTGCGGGCGATTCCCTGGGTCTTCGGCTGGACCCAGAGCCGCTTTTTACTGCCGAGCTGGTTCGGCTTCGGCACCGCTCTCTCCGAGGAGGTGGGATCCGATGACGAACAGCTTGATCTTCTACGTCGGCTGCATCAACGCTGGCCCTTCTTCCGCATGCTGATCTCCAAGGTCGAGATGACCCTTTCAAAGGTTGATCTCGACCTGGCTCATCACTACATGATCAGCCTTGGTCACCCGGATCAACGGGAGGCATTTGAAGCGATCTTCGAGATGATCTCTGAGGAGTACGACCTGACCCGTCAGCTCGTGCTTGCCATCACAGGACAGCCCCGTCTGCTTTCCGCCGATCAGGGGCTTCAGCTCTCCGTGGATCTGCGGAACCGCACGATCGTTCCCCTGGGCTTTCTGCAGGTTGCACTGCTGCGACGTCTTCGGGATCAGAACCGCCAGCCGCCGATCAGCGAAACCCCCGGCACTCCCGAGGACAATCGCACCTACAGCCGCAGTGAACTTCTGCGCGGTGCTCTGCTGACGTTGAACGGAATCGCCGCCGGTATGCGCAACACCGGCTGAGTTCTCGTGCTTCCCTTTTTCCAGCAGCCTGCCGTACCCACGCTGCCGAACGGTTATCGGCTCGAAACCGTCGACATCCCTGAACCAGCGGCGATCAACCAACTCCTGGCCGCCTGTCTGGAATCAACCCCTTCGGAAGCGAAATGGCCGCTCGCTCTGGAGCGCAGCCTCTGGCACATCAGCATCATCGAGGAATCAAGCGGTGAACTTGTGGGATTTGTGCGTGCCACAACCGATCAGGCCCTCAACGCGAATCTCTGGAACCTGGCTGCCCGACCTGGCCCCGACCAAAGGACCTTTTTCTCTGTCCTGGTGCACAGGGCTCTGAACATCCTGCGCCGGGATCTCCCCGGATGCAGTCTGTCGGTATCAGCGCCGGCCTCGGCTGTGGACGCGCTCAAGGAGAACGGCTTCGTCATCGACCCAAACGGAATCCGTGCCATGGGTCTGAACCTGAGTTGAGGACCACCTGAATTGCGGACCAATACACAACACGAGCATGGAGGGACTCGAACCCCCGACCCTCAGAACCGGAATCTGATGCTCTATCCAACTGAGCTACATGCCCACTGAACGACCGTAAGCCGCAGCAGAATATCGAGCGACAAGCCGCTTCGATAAAAGTACCTTACTCAGACGTCGCTCCATCACCCATTCGGCTTCAAAGGCTCCAGCTGCTGAGCTTTCGCAACCACACCGCACTGCAGCTGGAGTTGACCGAACCGCGGCTGCTGGTGATCGGGGCCAACGGCATCGGCAAATCGAACCTGCTTGAAGCCGTGGAGCTGCTGGGAACGCTGCGTTCACATCGGTGCAGCCAGGACCGTGATCTGATTCAGTGGGATGCCCCTCAGGCCCTTCTGAGGGCTGACACGACTGACGGCGACAGGCTTGAGCTGGAACTGCGCCGCAGTGGAGGCCGACGAGCCAGGCGCAATGGCAAGACACTCGAGCGGCAGCTCGATCTGATCGGCCCCCTCCGCTGCATCGGATTCAGCGCCCTCGATCTGGATCTGGTCCGAGGTGAACCGGCCCTGCGGCGCCAGTGGCTTGACCGTGTTGTTCTGCAGCTGGAGCCGGTCTACATGGATCTGGTCAGCCGCTACAGCCGTCTGCTGCGCCAACGGAGTCAGCTATGGCGAAGGCAGGGACCGTTCGGAGCTGAACGCGATGCGCTTCTGGATGCTTTCGATGTGCAGATGGCCCTCGTCAGCACAAGAATCCACCGTCGACGGCTTCGCGCCCTGCAACGGCTGGAACCGATTGCGCGTCGCTGGCAGACCCATCTGAGTGGTGGGACGGAATGTCTGCGGCTTGATTACCAACCCGGCAGCCAGCTCGAAGGTGAGGAAGCAGAGGAGACCTGGCGACTGGCGATCGAAGCCCAGCTGCACGATCAGAGGGAGGAGGAAGCACGGCATGGGAGCTGTCGCGTCGGACCTCACAGAGACGAAATCGCGCTGATGCTCGGAGGAACCCCGGCGCGTCGGTTCGGTTCAGCCGGCCAGCAGCGATGCCTTGTACTGGGCCTGAAGCTGGCAGAGCTGGACCTGGTGACGCAGCTTCACGGAGAACCGCCTCTGCTCTTGCTGGATGACGTGCTGGCGGAGCTTGATCCCACCCGACAGCATCTGCTGCTGGATGCCGTCGGCGAATCCCATCAATGCCTGGTGAGCTCCACCCATCTGGATGGGTTTGAAGGAGGTTGGCGTCGACAGGCTCAGATTCTCAGTGAAACAGACCTGAGACAGGCCATGGACTTCCGATAGGGTGACGAGCCGTTTTCTTTTTTCGCCTGATGGAGCAGAGCCTGTCTGACCTGCATCCGAACCCGGGATGGGGGGACACCGAGATCCAGCCCACCGACATGGTTGGGAAACACTGCATCCTCGAGCTCTATGACTGTGAACCCATCCGGCTCAACGACGAAGCTTTCCTGAGAACCACCCTCACAACAGCTGCGAAACAGGCTGGTGCCACGCTGCTCAATCTGATCACCCACCGGTTCGAGCCCCAGGGAGTAACTGGTCTGGCCCTGCTGGCGGAATCTCATATATCAATCCACACCTGGCCGGAAACGGGATATGCGGCCGTTGACGTCTTCACCTGCGGTGATCACACCATGCCCGAACAGGCCTGTGCTGTGCTCTGCAGCGAATTCAGGGCCAAACGTCATGCACTCAGGAGCTTTCTGCGGGAGACCCCTGCAACTGTTGCCAGCGCAACACGGTCCCCCCTGCAGAACCGGCGGAATCACTGAAGGCTCTGATGATTGTCAGCGGCGATTCAACTTGCCGCTCACCAGTCCTTCAAGATCGAGGTTCACAGAGGTGAACCCCAGCTCCCGGAACGTCTCCACCAGACCACCCGCTTGGGAGAGTTCCAGGACCGCTCGGATCTGGTCTTCAGGAACTTCGATACGGGCCGCCAGCCCGTGGCTGCGCACCCGCACCCGTTCAAAGCCGCGGCCGATCAACCAAGCCTCGGCCTCACCGACCCGGCGCAGCCGATCCGCGGTGATTCCCTCTCCGTACGGAAAACGTGATGCGAGGCAGGGTTGTGCAGGCTTGTCCCACCATGGAAAGCCAAGGGCCCTGGACAGCAGGCGAACGGTTGCCTTGTCAATGCACAGCTCTGCCAGCGGTGAACGCACACCGGCCTGACGGGCCGCCTCAATGCCCGGACGGTGATCACCGAGATCATCGAGATTCACGCCATCGATCACCTGTGCATCCCCTGCTGCCGCTGCAATCGGTTGAAGATGGCTGTGCAACTCACGCTTACAGGCGAAGCAACGGTCCGAAGGATTGCCGCTGTAGTCAGGATCCTGCAGCTCGGCCGTCGGGCATTCACAGTGACGGATTCCAATCCAGGCCGCCTGGTCTCTGGCTTCCTGAAGCAGATGTGGTGCCAGGGCCGGGGAGACACCTGTCACAGCGAAAGCCTCCTCCACCCTTGCTTCGTAGGCGATGGCCGCCACCAGAGTGCTGTCCACGCCTCCTGAATAAGCAACACAAAGCCCTTGCTGAGCCTCCATCCAGAGCCGCAGCTCGCTAAGGAGACTCCCTTCATGGTTGGGCAAAGGCTCCTGCAACCGGAACATCAGCTGATCAAACCGGAGGATCTAGGTAGGCTCCAACGGTAAGAGCCGGGTCCATGCCCCGAAGCATCGGCATTGTCACAGCTGCTGACAGCCGCGAACGCATCCATGGTCAGCTGCACATTTACGACGGTGAGGGGAAAGGCAAAAGCCAGGCAGCTCTCGGTGTTGTGCTGCGCACAATTGGACTGGGAATCTGTGAACAGCGGCGCACCCGGGTGCTGCTGCTTCGTTTCCTCAAGGGGCCCGGACGCGCCTACGACGAAGACGCTGCGATCGAGGCACTGCAGCAGGGGTTCCCTCACCTGATCGACCATCTCCGCACCGGACGGGCCGATCACTTCACTGCGGACCAGGCCACACGCTTCGATCGTGAGGAGGCACAGCGGGGCTGGGTGATCGCCAAGGGCGCCATTGCCAGCGCTCTTTATTCAGTTGTGGTGCTCGATGAACTGAATCCTGTGCTGGATCTGGGGCTGCTGGATGTGGAGGATGTCGTCCGCACTCTCAGCAATCGCCCCGCGGGGATGGAAATCATCGTGACCGGACGTGCCGCACCATCACCCGTGGTGCAGGTCGCTGATCTGCATTCTGAGATGCGGGCCCATCGACGCCCGGGGCTCGATCAGGAGCGTGTGATCCCCCTGAACATGAGCAGTGGGATCGAGATCTACACCGGTGAAGGCAAAGGAAAATCAACCAGTGCCCTCGGTAAAGCCCTTCAGGCGATCGGGCGGGGAATCAGTCAGGACAAGAGCCACAGGGTGCTGATCCTTCAATGGCTCAAGGGAGGCACCGGCTACACAGAGGATGCCGCCATTGCTGCACTTCGCGAGAGTTATCCGCATCTCGTGGATCACCTGCGCTCAGGCCGTGATGCGATTGTCTGGCGTGGGCAACAGGAACCGGTCGACTATCTGGAAGCGGAGCGGGCCTGGGAAATCGCCCGTGCCGCCATCTCCAGCGGCCTGTACAAAACCGTGATTCTTGATGAGCTGAACCCCACGGTTGATCTCGAACTTCTGCCTGTTGATCCGATCGTCCAGACACTACTGCGCAAACCGACTGAAACCGAGGTGATCATCACGGGGCGCTGCAAACATCCTCCGGCCTACTTCGATCTGGCCAGCATTCATTCCGAGATGGTCTGCCACAAGCACTACGCCGAGCAGGGTGTGGACCTCAAGCGTGGTGTTGATTATTAGATCCGGTTGTCAGTAACGCGGCAGATCCGGTTCCACCTGCTCGGCCCAGGCATCGATTCCCCCCTCGACGTTGGTTCCCTGGATTCCGTGCCCTGCTAGGGCCTGCAGTGCCCGGAGCGAACGTCCGCCAAGTTTGCAGTGGACAAAGAGACGTCGGCCCTCCGTGAGCTGTCTGACCTGTTCAAGAGCTTCACCGCTCTCAATCGCAGCCAGGGGAATGAGTGTGGATCCGCCGATCGCAGCCACATCCGCTTCCGAAGGGCTCCGAACGTCGAGCAGAACCAGGTCTTCCGCACCCTCATCAAGCAGGGTCTTCAACTCGATGACGCTGATGGACGGGATCAGGGGTGATTCCACCGTGATGGACTCCGGCTGACAGAACTGGCCGTAGTCAACCAGGCTCCTGATCGGCTGCCGCTCTGGATCCACCCGCAACGTGAGCTCTCGGAACCGCATCGTCAGTGCATCCACCACCAGCAATCGACCATCCAGAGGAGTCCCGATCCCGGTGATCAACTTGATCGTCTCAGTGGCCTGCATCAACCCGATCAGACCTGGCATGACTCCCATGACCCCCGCCTCCGAACAGGACGGGACCGCCCCCGCCGGAGGCGGCTCCGGCAGCAGATCGCGGTAGTTGGGGCTGGTGGGTGTGCGGTTGAACACCGTCACCTGACCATCAAAGCGCTGGACGGAGCCGTAGATCAGTGGCTTCCCCAGCAGCACACAGGCGTCGTTGATCAGATAGCGACTGGGAAAGTTGTCGGTGCCATCGCAGACCAGGTCGTAGGCACGGATCAGGTTCAAAGCGTTGTCGCTCGTCAGCATCCGTTCATGGACATCAACCTCACAGTGGGGATTGAGGTCCTGAATCCGGGACGCAGCCGAGCGGGCCTTGGAACGTCCCAGCCACTCAACGCTGTGGATCACCTGGCGCTGCAGATTGGACAGCTCGACGCGGTCTCCATCAACGATTCCGATTCGGCCGACTCCTGCAGCAGCCAGATAAAGCAGAAGGGGAGAACCAAGTCCACCACTGCCGATGCACAGGACCGATGCGGCCTTGAGCCGTTTCTGTCCCTCGACCCCTACCTCGGGGAGGATCAGATGACGGGCATAACGACCACGCTCATCTGCACTCAGAGACTGCGGCTTCTCCATGATCCTGAGTGTCCCAGATGCTGGTGGTGATGGTGATCGGATGAATCTCACGATGCCGTCCCAACCACCAGGCCCGAAGTTCACCCTGTCCTGATCGGATCAGCATCAACCGTTCCGGTTCCCCCCACCGTCGGTCATGCAGAGAGGGTTGGGCGGAGGTTTCGGGGTGGGAATGGGCCACCCCAAGCATCTGACATTCCCGCTTGCGCGCCCACCGCTGAGCTGCGATCTGTTCCCGGGGATCGATTGCAAAACGGCTGCAGCGTTGAACCGTGTCTGCTGAAGCTTCAGCGTTCACCTTCCAGGCATTGCAGCAGGGCCAGACCGTGGAAAGTCGCCATGGGGCAGTGAGGTTCCGCTCTCCGATCAACAGGGCACAGCCTTCCTCGGGATGCATGATCCCGAGACAACGGTGGAGAACATTCAGACAACGGTGATCCGTCAGCAGCAGCGATGGCGCGAACGGCACGACACCGATACGCTCTGCAGACATCTTTAAGTGTTCTGTTGATTCCATGATTGACGTCACCCCCGAGACGAAGGATGCCGCCTCGAGCGCGACTGCGACGGTGGATTCCTCTGCAGCTTCGAATAAAGAGGAAGGGACCTCTTTCGCAGAGC
>NYUU01000106.1 GCA_002684175.1 Synechococcus sp. CPC35 | reverse complement strand
AACCGAGTCTTTTACGTACCTTTCGACAAGCTTTCCGAGCAATTCAAACGAATTCACAGCGAAGGCGGAAAGATTGCCAGCATTACGCCTATGAGCTGAAAGCATCTGGCTAAATCTCGATCTCACCAAACTTCAGCCCTTTCTTCACAACATTTTTGAATCATGGATAACAATCAATCTTCCCTTGGCTTCGGTGCAAACTCCAAATGGCAGTCTCCAGTCAGTTTTCAAAGAAAAGGTCAATCAGAAACATCTGCTGCACTGACGATCGGAGAATTCCTCAAGCAATCCTGCGACCAGATGTCGCTTGGGGTAGGTCCCCGCAATCACGAAGATTGCCCTCATCGCGTCACCAGCGAGTGCTACAGCCCTGAGGATGATGCGTCACTCACGGAAGTGATTGCAGCAGCCAATCGACAGGTCTTTGGCAACGCTCATGTCATGGACTTCGAGCGATGCACTGAACTGGAAGCGCAACTGAGAGACGGCAGGCTCACAGTTAGAGACTTCATTCGGGGTCTGGCGAAATCAAGCTTCTACAAAAGTCGTTTTTTCTCAGGAGTTGCGCCTCAGCGTGGCATTGAGCTGAATGTCAAACATCTGCTTGGTCGTGCCCCTGAAAGCCAAGCCGAAATATCTGCAAAAATCTGTCTCTTATCCGAGCACGGACACGATGCTCTGATTGACAGCATCATTGATTCCGCTGAATACCTCGAAGTTTTCGGTAGCGATGTTGTTCCTTACGCACGTTCATGGAGCTCCCCTGCAGATCTCTCAACAGCTGCATTCCCGATGCTTTCGGCTCTGCAGAAAAGTTTCGCGGGAAGTGATAGCGCCAGAGGTGGAAGTTCCGCACTCACACGGGCTTTAGCAAGTGGAATCGCACCAAGAATCAGCGTTCCCAGCCAGGCTATTGGTGTCAAGCCTTCAGCAAGTTTCACCTCGGGCAAATTCAGCAGCAAAGCTCCTGGCATCACGAGTGGCTCCGACTCAGCCCCTATGCGAGGGGATGCCTATGTGACGTTCGGCCTTGGGCAAAGAGAGCAGGAAGTTTATCAACGTTGTCCAGGAGATAGTGCTGACCAACTCAATGCTCTGATCAGGGCTGCCTACAAGCAGGCCATGGGCAATCCTCATCTGATGGAATTTGAGCGGGCAATTACAGCCGAAAGTAAGTTCATCGATGGATACTTAAGCACCCGTGAATTCATGCGGGCTGTGGGCCTATCTGCTGAATACAAACGTCGCTTCTTTGAAACAAATGCTCCTTATCGATTTATCGAACTAAACTTCAAGCATTTCCTTGGCCGAGCCCCTCAATCGCAAGCAGAGATCAGCGAGCATACAAAAATTCTTGCTGAAGGTGGTTACGAAGCTGAAATCTGTAGCTATGTTGATAGTGAAGAATACCAAAGCACCTTTGGTGAAGATACCGTCCCATATGCACGTATATTGACTGAAAATGGGCGGTCCCAAGTTGCATTTAATCGCCACTTAAGCCTGGCTGAAGGTTTCGCAGCAAGTGATACCGTCCTCTCCGGCTCTTCCTTGGTTCGATCTGTTGCAACGGGAATGGTTCCGAGTGGCTGGACTGCAACGACCAGTCGAATTAATAGAACAGGAACTCAGTCTGGTGCTGCAGATCCAACGAAAAAACGCTTTAGAATCGTCGTTGCAGCACAAGTAGCACGCACCCGTCAACGCACTGCTGGAAGTACATATCTCGTCTCTGGAAAGGACATGTCCAGCCAAATGAAATATATCCACGCTCGTGGAGGTAAAATCGTATCCATCACTGAAGTGATGTGAAGCATTCAAATTAGTTTCCCTGGAGTCACAATAATCAGTGACTCCTTTTTTTTACTCCATTAATTTCCCAAACCACCATGACTGCAACTCTCGCCTCCCAAGCCAATGTTGACACAGCGCATGCTGCGGTCGTCATAAAACAAGCCTATAGACAAGTTTTTGGAAACAGACACTTGATGGAGCTCGACATCAATAACTCCATTGAAGCCCTGTTCTTCAATGGAGACCTGACTGTACAAGGACTGGTTACAGCTCTTGCTCAGTCTGGTACATACAAAAAATTATTTCTTGAGACAAACAGCCCTTACAAATTTGTCGAGCTGAATTTCAAGCATCTGCTTGGCAGACCCCCCCATGACCAGAAGGAGTTAATGCAACACGTCAGACTGCTTCAGGATGAAGGATTCGAAGCAGAAATCGCTAGTTATACATACTCCGAAGAATATCTTGCCGCATTCGGTGTCGATCAGGTTCCTTACAATCGTGCGGCAACAACAATGCAAGGAGGCCGTACGATTGCTTATGCAAGAGCAAATCGTATCGACGCAGGCTATGCCGGATATGATGGTGCAGACAGAGAGCCAAGATTACTTGAAAGTTTATGTTCCGCTAAATCCCCGGTTATTAAAGAAAGGAAAAGTGTTGGTAACGCAAAGGCACTGTCGATCAGCTGGGCATCACGAAGACAAGTTGGCGCCAATCGAAGAGTGATGCAGAAATCAGTCGTGAACCAAGCTTCAATGTCTGCAACAATCAAGGGGATCCTTGCACAGGGTGGAAGAATTCTCTCTATTTCGAAAGTTTAACCGTTGCGGCGCTGTCCTCTACTCTTGAGACAGCGCATGCCATAATTTAAGAGTGCTTAACGCAGCCCGAAAATCTTTACCAACTTTGCTCTGACCACTGATTGATCTCATGCCAATTTTTCGCAATACATCGAACGAACGCAAAAATCAAAACTCAGCATTTCATCAATCAGTATCGAGCACTCCCATGGCGATGTCCATGATGATTGAATCGATGGTCAATATGACTCAGATTAATCGTCCGTCAATTGATGCTTTTGCTTCTGAGCAAAATAACAATCAATATGACAATTGAGCAATTTGTTGCTCAAAGCATCGGGGAATGGCGATCGATGCGATCAGGCCATTCCCTTGCATTTCAGCAATTTGAAGATGTACTTAGCGAAATAAATATCACTCCGATCAAAGCAACTGAGCCAGAAATACAAAACTTTTTAATATCATGTAAGAGACACGCAGATTCAACCAAAATAATTTCTCCATTTAAAATGGAATGGAACGCTGAAAGCGACTGGGAACCGGATGATCCATCAGAGGTTTCTTCAGGATCATGCCTAATTATTCCCATCCCGAAGGATGAATATTCAGGCGAATTACTACGGAGCGTTGGGTATGCAGAGTCTGAATTTGCAGCCTCTGATTATCAATTTTTAAATGACGGAACGTTTATTCTAACGACAAGTTATGAACAGTCCATTGCAGAGGAGAGGATTTGGTTCATATCTGAGAACGTAAGATGTCGATCTTCAGTGCTTAAGACATCAGCTGGCTCTGGAATCCTTCAAGCCTCTTTTGCTTCTGAAGTAAGAATTATAAAAAAATAAACGAGGCCTCCCATGAATATAAAAAGTCCGCTCATCGAGTTTTCAAAAATACTAGCTGGCATCTATGATAATTTTGAGCAATCACAACAAAATCCCAAAGAATTTGCGAGGATAAAGATATATTTTAGGCCTCTGCCATGGCATATTTTTGATGGTCCAGGATTTTATTCCGAACAATGTTACGACTACGCACCATGGGATCCCTACCGACAAGGCATCCATCGATTGTCAATGGATGAGGACATCTTTGTTATGACCAACTACGGCATATCAAACAGTAAAAGATTGGCAGGAGCAGGCCTTAATCCTTCCCTAATAAATGATATTCAAAAAAATAAATTACAAAGCAGATGCGGGTGTAGTATGCACTTTAAAATGAAAAACACAGGACACTATATTGGCATGGTTGAACCAGGAAAGAGTTGCTTGGTTCCAAGGAATGGAATGATGACATACCTTGTGAGTGAGGTTGAAGTCGATCAAAATACTTGGATTAGTCGAGATAGAGGCTTTGATCCCGAAACTGATAAACAGATCTGGGGATCAGAGCATGGATTACTGCGATTTAAAAGGATCGAAAGTCTATCGACATTCATTCAAGACAATTGGAATCAAGATTTAATATAGGGTATGGTAGACAAAGAGAAGCAAATCAAAGCCTGGATTCGTTCTCACCATTTAATTTGTGAGGGAAGTGATTTTATCTTTGAAACTGTTGACCAAACTCAACTGGACAAATTTGACAATTGCATTCAAGCAATTGGGGGGCGAATTCGTTCCGTTAAAGCAGTAGGAAATTGGCCGATGGGGCCCAAACGTTCATTTAAAATACTAAGGGCAATTGCAAGTGTACCTAGACCTGGAGGAGAAACACTTGTCACATACTGGGCAAAAAAGGGTAGTAAATTTACCCGATATTCTGAAATAAATTCCTAAAATAATTTATTCTTCAAACCAACCCATCCAAGTATCTTTCGAAAAATCAGTATGTTGACTCCATTTCCTTAAAATCGTTAGAGAGTCGAATTCATACCCACGAGATGCTGCGATTGCAATCACTTGTTCTTGATTCAGTGCTGCTTTTATTTCAGCTTTCAGAGCCTGGTCTTTTCGCGCTAATTCAATAAATGAATTCAGAACAGCATCTTGTTGAACTTCTGACATGATTTCTTGAAACAAATAGTCTTTAAATCATTTTAACGCATGACTCACCAGATTTGTGTCTGCTTTTTCTGTCATGCCCCTTCCATCAGCATCGCCCTCCAGGAACTGACTTGACGAAAAGCCCACGACCAGTGAGTCACATCAGCAGCTCGAATCAAATCAGATTGAGGAGCAGGCAGTAAAAGCCAATCCGCTTCAACATAATCGCTCCACTCACTATGGGTGAAAGAATATCCAAGCGAAAAAGCATAATCAACTATTTGCTGATTACTCTCACATGCTTTCAAGCCTGTGGCAACGGAATGATCGTAAATTACTGCTTGAACAAACTCATCGATATATTGAGAATAATTCATCAGCAACTTTCAATCCACAAAGCAAAATTAACTTCTTTACAGATCATCTGGAGAACTAGTGGTCCTCCAGGGCAGCGCAACAACCGCCATAGAATATTTGCCTGAAGTATTCCTGAATCAATAGTGATTTTAGGGGGGCTCGTGGCCTGCTCATAAGGAATTATTGCTGCACCAGTTAAAACTGGATCAATCTGTTTCACGATAGTCTTTAATTGGTCCAAATTTGTGACAGAATTTAAACCATTCTGGAAATCATCGCTCTCCTTCACAGCATCCACAAACCGAGGGAGAGATTGCTCGAGCTCTGCGGAAACAGGCATAGAAAAGATTGAATTTTCATCATCATAACAGTCCTAGGAATGACAGCTTCAAGTTATTATATGCCGAAGGGAAAAGATGTTTACATTAAACGATGAAAAGGATCGCGACGACGACATTGAGATCGAACAGAATGGTATAGTTGTCCGGATGCATGCTCTTCAAAACAGCTTTAACGTTGCAAACCGAGCAAAACACAACAGCCTCTCTGCAAACGAAATTAAGCTGAAATCAAAGAAGATCATTTTTTCATAACCTCTAGAAAACAATGGCCGAACGTTTCGACAATTTAGTTGAAGGACTTACAGAAGAACGGGCATTGGCTTTGATATTGGCAGATCCAGACACATTGGAACGACCTGTAGATAAATACATGGCTGCCACAAGATTAGGAGTGAGTCACAGTGATGAATCACTCGATGCATTGATCAAAGCAGCTGAACTAAATCCTGAACATTTATACGACAGAATTACACGAAGAAAAGCAATCGATGCCCTCGGCAGACGCAAAAGCAGCAAAGCACTCCCTTGCTTATTCAAAGCACTGCAATGCAATGATGATGAGGCAGCTGTTATCAATGCGGTGGATGCAATCACCAAAATAGGAGATCAATTAACTGATGCAGACCAACTCAAAATAATCAAAACCCTTGAAGGCGGAGACATACAGAAGCGAGCCGTCATACAGGCACTTTGCCGAATGGGTGTTAAAAAAGCAGCTGAAGAGATAAAACAACTTGCTGATGACGAAAATCCACTTGTTTCTGGAGCCGCCAAAGCATACTTAGCCAAAATCGAGGGTAAAAATCAATACCTGAGTGATCTGATACCTCAACTCTGTGATCCAATAGCTGGTCGCAGGCGCTCTGCCGTAATCGACCTCGGTGATGCTGGCGATGTGACGCAAATCGAAGCTTTGATCACTGCTCCCGTTTCAATGTCGCTCAGAGCAAAAAGCGCATTTCAATTGGTTGATCCAGACAAAACGGGTGATGTCCCAGAAGAATATATTTCTCAGATTACCAGCCTCTTACAAGACAATCCCCAAAAATTGAATTTGAGAAAAGAATGGATCAGCGCCATTGATCCCATTGACATTGAAAATAATCTTCAACATCGCGACGAAGCTCGACAATATGGAGGAGCCGCCAGCCTGATGGCGATGCAAATGCACGAAAAGATTGAACTAATTGACAAAATTAAAGAAAAGTTATGGAGCGATTATGTGACCCATTACTACCTGACCCTTGTCGTCGGGCTGCAAGGTCTGGAAGGACGCAGCGACTTGTTGCGCCTTGCACTCGCTGAAACCATCCCTCAGTACACGAAGTCGAGGATTGCAGCTGCCTGGGGCTGTTTGTCCCATGGCCTCACAGACCAGAAGCCTCTTCTGACAGAGCTTTCGGAAACGGCATATTGGTTACCACTGAAATGGACCTGCAAACAAGTACTTAAGAAGTTGTCATGAAAATGGAATCATTGGGCACAGGTTGAATGGGAACGGAAGAGAACTGGAGCAACATCCAATTGTCATTGTCAATTTGTGTGTCCTGACACGCGCGTCAAAGAAGTCGGTCATCTGAACAGGGGTAATGTCATTCGTGATGCGGAATGCATCTCCTCCAACAACGTATTCCCCAACCTCATGCTCGACGCATTTTCCCGGGCTGCTGTCTCGGCCGATTCCAGCGGCTCCTTCATCGGTGGAGGCGAGCTCGCTTCCCTGAAGTCATTCATTGCTGATGGCAACAAGCGCCTTGACGCTGTTAACGCGATCTCCTCAAACGCCAGCTGCATCGTTTCCGACGCCGTTGCCGGCATCTGCTGCGAGAACACCGGCCTGACCGCCCCTAATGGTGGCGTTTACACCAACCGCAAGATGGCTGCATGCCTGCGTGACGGTGAAATCGTGCTGCGCTACGTCTCCTACGCCCTCCTGGCTGGTGATGCTTCAGTTCTGCAGGACCGTTGCCTGAATGGTCTGCGTGAAACCTACGCCGCCCTGGGCGTTCCTACCGGATCCGCTTCCCGCGCCGTGGCCATCATGAAAGCCGCCGCTGGTGCCCTGATCACCAACACAAACAGTGGAGCCAAGAAGATGGCTCTGACTTCCGGTGATTGCGCATCCCTGGCTGGTGAGTCTGCCAGCTACTTCGACATGGTGATCAGCGCTATCAGCTGAGCCAGAGATTTCATTTCTGCACATCTGAACACCCTTCTTTTCAATCATGAAATCCGTCATCACCACCGTCGTCGGCTCAGCCGACAGCGCTTCCCGGTTCCCCTCCGCCTCCGACATGGAGTCGGTACAGGGCTCGATCCAACGTGCCGCTGCACGACTGGAAGCTGCTGAAAAGCTGGCTGGCAACTACGACCAGGTTGCCCAGGAAGCTGTAGATGCTGTTTACAACCAGTATCCCAATGGTGCAACAGGCCGTCAGCCACGTAAGTGTGCAACTGAAGGCAAAGAAAAGTGCAAGCGTGACTTCGTTCACTACCTGCGTCTGATCAACTACTGCCTGGTTACCGGCGGCACCGGCCCCCTGGATGAACTGGCAATCAACGGCCAGAAAGAAGTGTATAAAGCACTCAGCATCGACGCTGGCACCTATGTGGCAGGTTTCGCCCACATCCGCTCACGTGGTTGTGCTCCTCGCGACATGAGCGCTCAAGCCCTGACCGCTTACAACCAGCTGCTCGACTACGTCATCAACTCCCTGGGCTGATTATCAGTTCAAAGCTGATTGATGATCTCGATCTGATGGAGGGGGTGGGCAAAAGCCCACCCTTTTTTTTACCTAACCCCATTTTGAAGGCCAACAAATCAGTTCAACTGAAACAATGGCTTGATTAATGTGTAAATACTCCTCCAGTCAATATCCTTTAGACGTCTGAATGCGTTGGTGACTGTCTTTATTGACGGACTAAATGTTCGCAATCAGTGATGAGCAAATCATGAAATCACAGTTTTCTGATCAAGCGTCACTGTCCTATCCTCTCAAAAAAGCAACCAAACGCCGCTTCGATTCCTGAATTGGCCAGCATGCTTGAGAGGGCATAAAATAGTCAAACTCAACCCTTATCCTCATCATGCTTAGTACGCAAACAAGCCGTGACGGTCTGGCTTCGGCCAGCCGAACAAAGCCTGCCTCCTATGCGACGGCAAGCAAGGCTGGCAAAAGCACAGTCATTCGCACATTTGCTGGCTCAAGGGCCGATTTCAAGCGGAACACATGCTCATCCATGGGCCTGGGTATCGGACCAAGGTTGCATAGCGAATGTCCCTTTGGATCGGTCTTTGATGAATACCATCCCGATGATTCTGCCTCTTTTGAGAGGACCATTCGCAGTGCTTACCGTCAGGTTTTTGGCAACAGGCCCCCGACGGAAAACGAGCGCTGCACTTCCCTTGAAGTCCGCCTGATGAACGGCGAAATCACAGTTCGAGATTTCGTCAACGGCCTCGCAAAATCTCCGTTCTACAAAGACAACTATTTTCATGTTGTAGCCCCCCAGCGTGGAATTGAACTGAACTTCAAACACCTTCTGGGACGCGCTCCTCTTAATCAGGCTGAAATTCAAGCCAGCATCAAACTGCAGGCTGAAGAAGGATTTGAAGCCTTGATTGACAGCCTGACGGATTGTGCTGAATATGCCGAAGTCTTCGGCTCAGATATTGTGCCCTACTGGCGTACAGCTGATTCCTATGCTGGGATGATGACTTCATCATTTAATATGATGAGAGAACTTTCCAGTACGAAAGTAGCCGTCAGCGACAATGCTCAGGGGAGTAGAAGTAGAACTGTGTCTCCACTGGCATTAGCTGCAGCAAATGCTGTGAAACCCGTCACCTTCACATACAAGTCCGTATCTAAGCCTGCAGCAAGACTGCCGCAACAACAGTACTCAGGTCACAATCCTCCGAAGCAAACCGATTACGTAGCGTTCCGTCCATTCGGAGTTCACTTCTGATCCGAGTATTCAGGTTAAGGATGTAATTAGCTAGAGCCTTACGTGGTCAGCTCCCTTTCATTGAAAGGGAGCTTTTTTATGAATGTTTCCNGTAANAATCTGATCAAAAGNGCNAGANGAGTTGAGCAACACCGTCGATTAGATTAACTGAAGGACTGAACCCAGTNTGCAGTGCAACAGAATTTAAANGATGTCTCTTCAATCAGCGACAGTGAACTCACAGAAGAAGAAGCTCTCCAGTTGGCAGGGGAGCTCAGCNTAAAATTAAGTGGTGGTGAAATCCCAGGCTCAGATGCAGAGTCACTGAAGCGGATGGTTGCCGGGCTGGGTGATCAAAGAGGCGCGCTTCGTCTGACCTTCGCCAAAAGTCTTGGCCGGGTTGGTGATGCAGCACTGCCAATTCTCTGTAATGCCCTTCGAAACCATCAAAATGTTGTCGTCAGAAGAGCCTCCGCCAAAACTCTCAATCTGATCGGAAGCAAAGATGCTCTTCCTTTCCTTCTGGAAGCATTCCTAGAGGACAGTGACCCAGTTGTGCTTGGCTCGTCAGCGGGGGCAATGGCCACAATTGGTCCAGAAGCAATGGATTCATTGCTGGGAATCCTGCAAAATCCTGATTGCACCCCTTTCCAGGTGGGGCTGATCAATTTAGCCCTCAGCTTTATTGGATCAAAAGCTCCTCAAGCATTGCTACGTGCAGCCGAGTCAGACGTGGCTGAAGTGCGTGTGGCAGCCATATCAGCCCTGGGGGATCAAATCCAAACTCTTGGCGACACTGATGCACAAAAAAAAGTTTTTGAAGCGCTAGAAGACACCTCTCCTGATGTTCGAGCCGAAGCGGTAACGTTGATTGGAAAATCCTGTGACGCAGAAGATGTTCAGGAACTGCTAATCAAAAGACTCGCTGACTCCGATAGCCAGGTTCGCAAAAATTCTGCGATGGCATTGATGAAACTTGAAGCCAAGAGCACACTTAACGCACTATCATCCGCAGCACAATCTGAATCAGATAAAGATGTCGAGGCCGTCATCAATGTTGCAATAAAAATACTCAGCGTCGAAGAATAAACGCCAATATGCTCAGATCACATAAAACACCGCTACAAAATCAACAAGCCTGCAGGCGCTTGAGCAAAAATACTTATTAACAAGCAATTTATCTGCTCCACTATAATATAATATGAATCTATTCCGATGCAAGCGATCAGTGCTTGTATGGTGGAGAGGTTGCGATTAAATCATTAATGTCGAGAGCAGAATTTATCCGCTTCCTTGGAGTTCTTGAAGAGGACACCAACTTCAGATTACTCTTTGCAACTGCAGAACCAGAAGAAATTCTCCGAATCGCTAAACAACATGGCTTTGATTTCTCAGAGGAAATTCAGGGTCGCTTCCTGAATCGCTGGGCGGGAGTTTACTTCTGCCCCTTTGCCAATGATGTTGGAAGATTGTGCCCCAAAATGGTACCGGAAGGCTACACAACACTGCTTCACTATTCCCAGACAACATGCAGCAAGGATGATAAAGTAGAGCGCTATGACTTCAGAGCTGGTGGCTATTACGCTGGGGTTGAAACAGTTAGCTGATCGTTTTTCAAGATCCCATTAAATTATCAAACCGAGCAATCGCCGATTCCGCAGCCTCCTTAAGCAAGGGCTCTTCAGCGTTGCTAAGAAGCACTATTAGTGCTTCTTTTGCTTTAGGGTTAGGGATATCTGCAAGAGCCTGCGATGCACTATAAACCAGAGCAATATTATCACTAACCAACGCCCGCTTTAGGATACTAATTGCTTCTTCAGACTTTAGATCTTGCTTGCCAATCTGACCAAGGCACATCAAGGCACCCTGAACAACGACTGCATCAGGATGCTCAATTCCTTGATCCAACATTGTCATCACTTCATCAGGGAAAGGTTTATTCGGGAAATTCTTAAACAGCTGAACGAATGCTTTTGGACAACACCGCCTCGCCGTCTGGTTTTCAGTTGTTTCGTAAAGCTGTATCAAAGGCAAAAATGCTGCGCAACCGAAAAAGCCAATACCTTTAACAGCCGCACGATAAACCTTGGGATCATCATGACAAAATAAGGCCAATAACTTAGGAAGAGCCTCCAACGGATAATGTTCAGCCATCACAGCCGCAGCCTCTTCCTGGATCCTGGGATTTGGATGCATCATGTCATCAAGCAAAGCCTCTAGAGAAGGAATAGTTTGCTCTTCACTCATCTCATCAACCCATAAAATCACTGATCTAATTTTACCACTTTACTAAAATCAGCCAACATCACCCATACAAAGTATTTATGCATTCAACAAGACAGCCTGTGCCTTAGCGCGAACAAAACAGTCAGGATCATGCTTGGCAAGTAGGTTCAAACTATCTCGATATTGCTTGGTTTGAGAAAAGCTTTGATTGTCTTGACTCACCATCAATGCAGCATAACGACATTGCCAAAATGGCGTTTGTGAATGCGAAAGCCATGAACCTATAAGAGAATCACAATCGTCGGGAAACAACTTGGCATAAGATAGAAAGGCTACTGGTACAGATTTTTTAAATTGTGGCCGTTGATCAGAAATTGCTTGAAGCAGAATTTCATAGATTATATCAAGTTTCTTTGAATCCCACTGATGAATCAGTCCGAATAAATTCATCATGAAATAATGGGCGCCATAGTCATTGTGAGCACGCGATAACCAGCTCCGCTCAAGATGTGGCCACAACTCTACAGGATCAACAACCAACAAAGATTGCATTGCTAAATAACATCGACTGAAGTCAGGATGAAACAGCCCTTCAACAAGAAGTTCTATCGGCATAGGCTCCTCATATTGGTGAAGTACAACAATATTGCGTGGATCGTCGTAAAGCAGCTGATCAACCACTGAAAGGGTTCTTTCAATATCATGGCTTTCCCCCAGCGGCTCCCAGAGTGAGCGAACTGCTCTCAAACGAAAAACAGGCGAAACGGGTGCTTTCAGCACCGAGGGAATTAAATCATTGGCTCCTGCATCAATCACATCCTGGACTGCGGACTGTCTGTCCATTTGGTTGGCGCAAAAAAGAAAGTCAGACAATTGATCAAGACACGACCGATCACCTGACAAGCGAGCGATTGCCGCAATGGCAGCACCTCGAACAGGTGTGCGGTCACTTTTCAACAAAGAAAGAACAGTGGGAACTGCTTCAAGCACAAATAGCTTGGATAAACTTTGAATCAATACCCTTTGGTTCTGATTGGGGTCATCAAGCAGCTGAATCATCAATTGCTTTGACTCGTCATCCTGACAATTCAACTCAGCCAGAGCCCAGGCAACATTTTCAACCATATAAACATCTGAACTATTCAAAAATTGTGCGATCGTCAACTGAGCGTGATCGACCTTTAAACGAGCAAGAACCTCGACTGCTTTTCTTTGCGCAAGGCGTACAGGGTTATCATCGGAATCTTTTTGCAAAAAAAATATAAGCGCCTCAGAAGACTCTTGACAAGGGAAATTTATCAGCTGAGACACCGCCATATAATAATCACACTGATTTTCTAATTCAGCAAAATCTTTTGCAAGAATTTCTATAGCATCATCGCGGCCCAAGCCTGGATGAATATTATCAAAAAGGCCTGACATCAGATTGCTTTAAGCCAAGGTTGATTTTACACAATTGTCATGACGGTTAGCCACTTGCTTTAAGGCTAAGAAAAGTATTGATGGGCTTTCCAAAACAATCTTCATGGCCCAATATACGCTCAGCAATACCTTGAAAAATGGGCCCATTTGAAGGACGCTTCCTCCAGGTGTCTACTGGGGTTTTGGATGGATCCAGGCCTGGAACCCAAAGATCTATCCAAATTGACACCAGACTGATGAGCCAATGGATGGAATCCATGCATCATTGTGGAGTATCCATTAAAAACGTATCAGCAATTTCAGAGAATCACTCTTCTTTTAGAAATGTTGATGAAAAACCTGCTAAAAAAGAGACTAATGAAAAGAAAAGTCTGATTCCCTCGATCTCATTGCGCAAACAGAAAGAACAGATTGACACTTCGTCAAGTCAGCCAGAGGAAGGCAACAGAGGCAAGAAGCGCCGTAATCGACGCAAATGAGTCGCCTTAACAGAGAGAAGAAAATAATTTAATCTGAAGAAGAAACTTCAAAGACAGCATCGCTGGGACGTCCTGACTTCAAAGCGGCCCAATTAATTGCTTGCAAGAAGGAGTTTTTATCCATAGTTTCAACAACATCAACACCCCAGAAGCCTTCTTGAAGTGGTGCCCCTGCCATTGCCTTTGAGTCTTTTCGACCACCTAGGGCTAAAACTTTGTGATCACTATCATGACCCAACTTTTGTCTCAACATTAACCATACTCTTACGAGTTCTTCCGCCAAAATTTGAGGCCCTTCGTTGGATGAAACTGATAGAATCCAATGTGGGTGAGCAATGACTTCACTTGAAATGATTAGATCAGAATTATTCCTCAATTCATCTGCCAATTGCTGAGTATCAAACGTCGGAACCTTGGGCGAATTAACTTGTAAATTGTGCGAAATAACAAACGTCGTCATTTTGATTAATTAAGTCTCTTCAGCTTACCGAAAGAGGAGCTGTTCTGTGAGCAGAACACTACCCAGAGACTTAGAGCAAAAAAAAGGGGGATTTTCATCCCCCTTTAAACCTGATTGTGAAAAGCTTAATTAATCAGGAAAGAGCATTGATTGTGTAATCAAGGTAGCTCTTGAACTCGTTGAGTGCCTGAGGACTCATATCGCGAGGAGCACAAGCACGATCACGGGTGTAGGTGAGAGCCTCGATGTATGCATTGGTCGGCAGACCAAGCGTACGGTAAACCTCACGAGCGCCGGCAATACCCCATTCATCAAGAGGACCTGTGCCTCCGACAATCAGGCAATAGTTGATCAGACGCAGGTAGTGACCAAGATCGCGGTAACACTTATCGATCTTCACCTGGCTGTCTCCAGCTTCCCCAGGTTGCTTGAGATAAGCGTATTTATTGAAGCAGGCATCGCCGGCTTCACGGGTCACATTGTCAAGACCAGAAGCAAGCTTTTCAGCGGCTTCAAGGCGTGCTGCTGCTCTTTGAATATTACCCTGAACGGCTTCGAGATCGTTCTGGGAGGGGAAGCGACCGGCGGCATCAGCTGCGGTCACTACAGTGGTGACAACGGATTTCATTTGAGATCCTTTAGATAGTGGTGCTGAGTGATGAGTTAGGGAATCGGAGTCGGTAGCCGATCAGCTGATGGCGCCGATCACGCGATCGAAGTAGGAGCCCGCTTCAGACACCAGTGCAGAGCAATCACCCTGAGTGGTTTCCATCTTGCGGTACTTGGTACCACCATTCTCAGGAGTGTTGGTTTGGCCAATCAGAGCCGTTGCGGCTGACTTCATGATGGCCACAGCTCGGGCAGCTGATTGGGTGGGAACGCCCAGAGCAATGTAGGTTTCCTTGAGACCATTAAGGCATCGGTCATCCAGCACCGAGGCATCTCCTGCCAGCAGCGCATAGCTGATGTAGCGGAGAACGATTTCACCGTCACGCAGGCAGGCGGCCATGCGACGTGTCGGATAGCAGTTGCCACCGGCCTGAATGAGTCCGGTGTTTTCGCAGATCATGCCCGTGACTGCATCAGAAACGATGCAGTAGGCGTTTGAAGTGATGGCGTTTACAGCGTCCAGACGCTTGTTGCCGTTACGCACGTAATCGCGGAGGCTAGCGAGCTCGCTACCACCCACGGGTGCAGTTTTGGCGTCAGCGCTGACGACTGTGCGGG
Source organism: Synechococcus sp. CPC35 (assembly GCA_002684175.1). Taxonomy (GTDB): domain Bacteria; phylum Cyanobacteriota; class Cyanobacteriia; order PCC-6307; family Cyanobiaceae; genus Parasynechococcus. The sequence goes on along the minus strand of NYUU01000106.1, from coordinate 5,210 downwards.
AAAATGCGTCGAGCATTGGGGGGCCAGACAGTTTTGTAGATGCGGTGCTTCTGAAACAGCCCGGTGTACAAGCGAATTAGGCCTGACAGCACCAGGACGTGGCGGGAAGCGCTTTCCCAAAGTAAGCCCACCGAAACGACCCTCCCTAAAAACGGTCGCGGTCACGCAAGAGTTTGTCACCTAGAGCATCACCCCACCCGGCGCAGTGGCGGCCGACGGCTAAAAATTCGTTTCGACAGGCACGCATGCCCCCCTTCTTCGGACACGCAGGATTGGTAAGCAGAGAACAATTAATTGCAATTGAATCCCGCCTGGAAGTCGTAGGCTTAGGATCAAATTACTTTTGAATCAAAATACCAATGACAGAACAACAGCAATCACCTTCCGACATTCCAACCCTTGAAGAACTTCAAGAATCCATCAATGAATTAGCGACCTATCGCGAAAGACTTTACCAGGATGTGCTTGGTCTTGGGAAAAAATTGCGACTTTCTCAAAAGAAAATTGACGCAACGATTGCCGATCATCCTGAACTGAAACGGCTAGACGAAGTCATGGCACAGCTTGTCGCCCAGAGAGATTCTCAAAAATTATCATCACAAATCAAAGCTTAAATCATCCACACTCAATCTTCACCACTAAAAGACGAGAATGATGGGAACCTCTCTGAATACACCAATGACAATGCTGGATTTCTTTGAGGCCAGTCGCGGAACGTGGCTGAACCGCAGAGCCGTTCATCATCATGACCACCAGGACGACGAAGCGGCAGACTCCAACCTGGTGATTGAACCTTTCGATGCCAGTGACCCGGCTGTATTGAAAATATGCACCCAACTTAACTTCAGCAGTGCAATCAGTACAGGTGGGGCACGATTTTGGTGGGAAAGCAATATCAAGAAAGGAGTTCGCAACGACGACTATGCAGCCGTTGTCATCAATGTTCCGGATGAAAAGAATTCCAGAAAAGGATTCCTTCTCAGGGATGTTGGCTATGTCGAGAAACAGTCAGTCCTCAGCACCTATTATTTCGCGGATGATGGAGTGCTAACAATGACGACACGTTATGACACCAATATCGGAATCGAGCGATGCTGGTTTGTAACCGACCAGATCAGGATGAGAGTCAGTTCGGTGCAATGCCTCAATGGGGTAGCGATGACAACGTATTGCACTGAGTTCAAGTGTCCGGAGGATGACGAGATCCTCTCAACATCCCAAAAAGCACGAGAACTGGCCGTTTCAAATGGGATGGAGGCTTTCAGCAATGTTTGATCCATTCCTGGAAGAGCTCCACCAAACAATCAAGAAGCGTGGTGGAAAGCAGATTGAGGTTCCGAATGGCCTTGATGCCAATCAATCCCTGAAGCGGAAGAGCACGATCCGAAGCTGGCTCTGGGATGTCCCTGGCTTTCGACGCTGGCGTGTCACCAGATTGGATGCCGGTGACAGTTTGCAGGTCTTGAATTCAGTGGCCTATCCCGATTACAACTTTGATCATCCCTTGATGGGAGTCGATCTGCTGTGGTTTGGAAACCGTCAGAAACTCGTTGCGGTTCTCGATTTTCAGCCGCTGGTCCAGAATTCAGATTATCTCGACCGTCACCTCGGTGGCCTCAAGGAATTGAATCAAAAGTTCCCTGATCTCAACGGGGAAGAGACAATGCGCTCCTTTGATCCCAATCAATATTTCTCTTCGTGGTTGTTGTTCTGTCGAGGAGGAGCAGATCAAGCCCAAACATCTTTACCTCCTGCATTCAGTGATTTCCTGAAGGCTTACTGGTCTCTTCATGACAAAGCTCAGAATGGCGAGAGCAGCATGAATGTCGCTGAAGTCAAACAGCTTCAGGACAATTACGACATTTACAGCGCCGAAAGAGACCCTGCCCATGGGTTATTCACGAGTCACTTCGGCAAGGAGTGGTCTGATCGTTTCCTACACGAATTTCTTTTCCCCGCTTCCGGTCAACAATGAGTGCCACAAGAACCTGCAGTAGCGATCCCCTCAACATTTCAGGCTGGTCCTGGCAACCCTTTCTCGATGATGCCGTTCAGGCTTTGAAGCCGCTGAATTACAAGCCCTACCCAGTTGAAGATCGGTTTTTATGGAAGCAGGACCAGTCAGGGTCGAAAAGCAAGCCCGTGACAGTGACGACGGCAACCTGGGCTTGCCAGACCGAGAAATTCCGACAGGTTCGCGCTGCATGCGTCAGCGGTGGGGACACAACATCTGTTTTGAATTTCGTGATCAACCCGCTGTCTCGTTTCGATCTGCCTTTCTTCGGAGGCGATCTTGTGACCTTGCCTTCCGGCCATCTTCTCGCCCTTGATCTTCAGCCGGCTGACAAATCAGATGCAGACCATACAAAACCAGTCTGGGATCGCCTTTTACCGATTTTCGATCTCTGGCGCTCCAAACTTCCCGATGGAGGGCCGATTCCAGAGGAAGCCCAGCCGTTCTTCTCACCGGGCTTCCTCTGGACTCGATTGCCACTAGGGGAGGAGGGACAACAACTGATCAACACTGTCGTCAGGCCGGCGTTCAACGCTTACCTCAACCTTTACCTGGAGCTGGCAGCAGCCGCAGAACCGGTTTCCAATCAGCGCCGGGATCATCTTCTTGCCGGGCAAAGGCGTTACACCGATTACCGCGCGGAAAAGGACCCTGCCCGTGGGATGCTCACGCGCTTCTACGGCAAGGAATGGACCGAGGCCTACATCCATACCGTTCTTTTTGATCTGTAAAAGGGAGTGGCATCACGCCGGAACTTGCTTAATCCCCTTCGCTGAAAGGGATTAAGCATTATGAACAGGCTTCGGAGCCTCCTCAAGCGCTTAGCGAGAATGATCACTGACCCCGACGGGACTTTTACGATGTCCCTGAGGTGTCCGTGACACCCATCTAGACGCTGCCAAGAGGAGTTCCAAATGTTCGACGCCTTCACCAAGGTTGTCGCCCAGGCCGACGCCCGGGGACAGTTCATCAACACAAGCGAGATTGATGCTCTCGCCGCCGTCGTCTCCGACAGCAACAAGCGACTGGACGCAGTGAATCGCATCTCGAGCAACGCCTCCTCGATCGTTGCCAATGCAGCTCGTTCACTGTTCGCCCAGCAGCCTGCACTGATCGCACCCGGCGGCAATGCCTACACCTCCCGCCGGATGGCCGCATGCCTTCGCGACATGGAGATCATTCTCCGTTATGTGACTTATTCGATCTTCACCGGTGACGCTTCGGTCATGGAAGATCGCTGCCTGAACGGCCTTCGCGAGACATACCTGGCTCTTGGAACCCCTGGTGCTTCCGTTGCCGCCGGCGTCAACCTGATGAAGGAAGCCGCCCTTGCCATCGTGAACGACAGTGATGGGATCACCGCTGGTGACTGCGCTTCCCTGAACAGCGAAATGGGCACGTACTTCGACAGAGCAGCCGCGTCCGTTGCCTGATTCAGGCGCCAGTTTTTTTCGACTAACCGCATTTTCCCTCGATCATGAAAACCCCCCTCACAGAGGCCGTCGCGGCTGCAGATTCCCAGGGACGCTTCCTGAGTAACACTGAAATTCAAGGTGCTTCAGGTCGCTTCACACGCGCCAAGGCAAGCCTTGAAGCAGCCAAAGCTCTGACATCAAAAGCAGACTCACTGGTAAACAGTGCCGCTCAGGCCGTTTACACCAAGTTCCCTTTCACCACACAGATGGAAGGATCGAACTATGCCTCAACGTCCGAAGGGAAAGCCAAATGTTCCCGTGACATCGGCTACTACCTGCGAATGATCACGTATTGCCTGGTCGCCGGAGGCACAGGCCCCATGGATGACTACCTGATCGCGGGTCTGGCTGAAATCAACCGGACTTTCGAGCTTTCTCCAACTTGGTATGTTGAAGCTCTGAAGCACATCAAAGGCAACCATGGGCTTTCTGGCGATGCCGCCACGGAAGCTAACAGCTATATCGACTATGCCATCAATGCCCTGATCTGAACAACATTGTTATTCAGACTCTCAATAAGGCCCCCATTCGGGGGCTTTTTTATTTTCAGTCCATTACTGATGAAACCATCTCTGCAACGATTCCTAGACCTTCTATGCGGAGAATACAGCAATCAACAGCAGGCCCTGGATAATCCACCACTGTATGCACATATTTTTCTTAAATATCGACCGATAGAACATCTTGAGCCGGGATCAATTCTTCTGGAACAAACCTATGCCGTTGACCCTAAAAAACCATACCGATTGCGGATGATACGAGCAGAGGAAGTTGGCGAGGGAATCATCAAACTCTGGAACCATCTTATTCGCGAACCCGATCGATTCTCAAAAGCAACAGCAGATCTCAATCTACGAAAGCAAATTAAAGAATCAGACCTGATACCATTAGATAATTGCCACTACCAAGTTACTAAAAAAGAAGACGGATATCACGGAAAAATAGAGCCAGGCTCTCGCTGCATTGTCAAACGAGACGGGAAAGAAACCATTCTTGTCAGCTCATTTCACCTGGATCAAGACACACTGTCAACGCTTGATCGTGGCCAAGACCCAATCACCAATGAGCGATGCTGGGGCTCTATCGCAGGTGAATTTCGCTTCAAAAGGTCTGCATCCTGGGAAGCAAAGTGGAGTCAATCTTCTAAAAAAGATCCCAAACCTGATGAGCACTTCTCGGACATACAAGAAGAAGAAACCTCCGTTTAAACTAAAGCAGTTGTTCTGTTGCTGAAAATTCAGACTTGATCCCAATCAACTCAACACAATCAGCCCTAGAAGCACTGGATCATGACGATGCTGGTGTTCGCTACCACGGCGCCTGGTGGCTAGGAAAACACAGAGCTGTCGAAGCAATCCCCAAGCTGGTCGAGTGCCTGAAAGACGAAAGAGAGGTGACCTGTACAGGTGGATTCCCACTGAGACGCCAGGCAGCACGATCTCTGGGAATGATCAGGAACCCCATCTGCGTTCCAGACCTCATCAGAACACTGGAGACAAACGATGCAAAGCTGCATGAAGCAACGCTTAGAGCCCTGATCGAAATCAAGGACAACAGATGCATAGAATCGCTAATTTACTATCTCGATAAAAACATTAATGACAAGCCGATGGAGGCACTTATCGAGACCTTGGCAGCACATAAAGCCTGGGAAGCCAGTGACAAAATCAAACCATATCTCGATTCACATTGCGAGAGAATAGCCAGCTCCGCCGCATCAT
>NYUU01000105.1 GCA_002684175.1 Synechococcus sp. CPC35 | reverse complement strand
CGGCGGAACATGTTGCCCACGTAAACGCGGGTGATTTCACGGGATTCAATCCCGTTCTGAACCAGGAAGCCAGCGATCGCCGCCTGAACAAGACGGTATTGATCCCAGTGGGGATGACGCTCGATGAAAACAGTCAGAGCTCGATGCAGGGGCTCGGGCAACTCCGACTGAAAACTGACGATGCTCGAGGCACTCTCCATCGCCTTTTCGAAGCTTGCCTGCATTGCCCCTCCCGTGAATGCCAACCAGTTCTCCACATGACGCTCAGCACGTCAAGCAGACCTCACAGAGTCCCGTTCCCATTCGTCTCCGCTTGAGACAGCAGTGCTTACAGCGCTCCAGCACTGACAAGCGNCCTCCNGCAACATCACCATCCNCNATCAGGNNTGCAGTCAAGAGGCTGNTCCANAAAAACNNTTCTTTTCCACANNCNAAGNGACTGCGGNGNTTCAGCCGCCATGCCCTGTGGAAAAGCTGTGCAGAGANCNCCNNAAAACCAGNGGANAATCGATNANCCCTCCATTGATNAGCTCCGCTNATCAATGNCCTGAGTCCCACATGATCCGCAGCGCNGCCACGGCCGCTGCGGCTGCNGGNCAAGGCCANAAAACCTCGGCGCCGCGGCCCTGCAGAGGAGAAAGCACCAGCGAAAGATTCCAGCTNCTGCGATCACCCTCCAGACACCCCCACCACACTCCNCGTTCAAGCTCGAGCTCGATCGATTCCTCCTCCATCAACTGATCCCGCAGGGATCGATGCTGGTCNTCCAGTGAACTCAGCAGTTCAACAAGCTGCTTCCCTTCGTTCTCCGTCAACTCGAGGGCCCATCCGGACCCNCCGATCAGAANNGAATAAGGGTCACGNCAANAATCTCTGGCCANTCGCCAGCCATCNCCTTCATGCTGGATCACAGANCACGCAACAATCANCCNAGCAACGGATNAGCNANGGANANGATCANCCAGGNAGNAGATCNGGCTGNTCCTGTTCATCACTCAGCTCGACGATTGCACGCTGCACGGGCTTGACACTGGATTCCTCNAGCAAACCGTCNAAATCATCAAANCGACGTTGNTTCGCCCGGAAAGCAATCCTNACGGTGGTGAGATANCGNTTGGTGGANTGCCTGATCAGGCTTTCGCCCCTCTTGGCGAGNTCACTGGAGTCAACACCTGCCGANATCACTGGCGCGCCAAACNTAATGNTTCATNNTANACAGCNTGCTCAAGCNAGCAGATCGCTGTGAAAAGGCACATGAATCGGATAAGCCCTCTGGCGTGAGCCTGGAACCCTCAGAACGATCTGNCTGCCNATACCAAGCGCAGCGAGGGGCAGACGCAGGTAGCCNAGGAGATCACTGATCTCCTCCAGATGATCGTCATCCAGGCATTCGATGCGAATGCTCCCCCAGCTGCGACGCATGCGACAAGTCCGCAGCGGTTCAAGCCGTGACTGCACACCGGAATCTTCTCTGTAAAAGGAGAAAATCAGCAGTTGCAGACGATCCATCACATCCAGTCCCGTTAATCTCAACCTGACTTCACCGTGCCCTCGACACGCTCCAAACNCGCGTGGGAGAAGAAAAGCTTCAGCATTCGCCAATGCGCCGAGGCACCCTGGCCATCGATCTCGGCAGCACCACGACAGTGGTGGCCTTTCAGGCGCCTGGNANTCCNGAGCCGGTTCTTCTGGAGCTGCCGTCNATCAGCGTCAGACCTGGAGAAGTCCCGAGCCTGNTCTGGCAGACGGACGCAGANCCTCTCATCGGCAAACAGGTTCTGGATGCAGGGCTCAACGAGCGTGATGATCACCGNTTGCACAGGGANTTCAAACGGAAGATCGGCAACCCGGCAGATGAGGAGCACGCGAAGGCAGCGTGGGCTGGNGAGCAGCTGCTGCATCAGATCTGGGCACGGCTGCCGGACGATCTCAGCATTGAACGACTGGTGCTGAGCGCTCCNGTNGAGAGTTATCGNGNCTATCGACGCTGGCTTGTNCAGGCNTGTGAAGACCTACCGGTGGGCGAAATCGCGATCGTGGATGANCCCACAGCCGCGGCCCTCGGAGCGGACATGCCNCCAGGNGCGCGCATGTTGGTGGTTGACCTNGGGGGGAGCACCNTGGATCTCTCCCTTGTGGCCCTGGAAGGAGGNGANGGGAAAGCCGCCCCTGTCGCACAGCTCCTGCGCCTGNGNGGCAANGATCTCGGGGAAGGAAGCGGCCAGAAGCTNCGCACCGCCAAGGTTCTCGGCAAGGCAGGGCTNAAGATCGGCGGNCGGGACATNGATCGATGGATTGCAANCNCTTGCTGCCCGGAACAACCNGTNNCNGCAGCGCTTCTCAANGCAGCCGAACGGCTGAAATGCCGTCTGAGCNNTGGCATCCANTCGGANTGGGATCCCNTGCAGGAAGAGGTCGCAGATCAGCAGCACGAACCTCTGCGNCTGTCACGCANTGAACTCAGCGANGTGCTGGAGAANAGGGGATTCGGTCANGCCCTGNAACAGCTGCTGGANACAACCCTGACGGGTGGTCGGCAGNACGGTTGCACNCTGGAGGATCTCCAGGGTGTNGTGGCCGTGGGAGGCGGNGCTCAGCTGCCATGGCTGCGCAGCTGGNTGGCAGAGCACACCGCTCCGGCCGCGCTGCTGACACCTCCCCCTGTTGAAGCAGTGGCGCTGGGAGCNATCCGCCTGACTCCCGGAGTCATGATCCAGGATGTATTGCGNCATGGNGTCTCGCTGCGGACGTGGGATCAGCGCAGTGATNNNCACCAATGGCATCCCCTGTTTGTCGCAGGGCAGCCCTGGCCGAGTCCGGCCCCACTGGAGCTNGTCCTCGCCGCGAGTCGCNCCGACCAGGATGAGCTCGAGCTGGTNCTGGGCGAGCCCGCGCTGGAGGGGGGCCATGAAGTGGTGTTCATCGACGGAATNCCCACACTTCGGAGCCGCGAATCAAATGAGATGGAGCATGTCCCATGGCCTGGCCAGACGCTTCAGATCCCTTTGAANCCATTGGGTCGNCCNGGCGAGGACTGCCTGAGACTGCTTTGCCGCATCGATGGCGACGCTCAGCTNCANATTGANATTCATGATCTCCGCACCGACAANCTGATCTCCNTCGTGAANGCCGGCACCGTCCGTTGAGATCANNCCGTTGAGATCAGTCCNTTGANANNAAGTCCTNGGGGANCANGTCCGATATGAGCTCCGTCCACAGAAGCTGGGTGGAACCGNTCCGAATCCATAGAACAGTNTCAANATCTNTTTNGACACCCTCCCTTGGCGGCGCTTCGCCAGCTTTCTCCACGGTTCTGGCTGACTGCAACGCTCGGATCCCTGATCGCGGTATCTGCAGCAGCTCTNTGGTGGGAACAACAGCTCCCCTCGCGTCTGACNAAGGCTCTTGATCGAGGGGACTANGAGGCTTGCATCCGTGCAGGTGAGCAGCTTGCTGCTTTGCGCTGGTTAGGAGAAGGAGCTCCTGATGAGCAGGCCCTGTGTCGGCAGCGCCAGGCCGAACAGCTCTGGCGAAAAGGAGACGCCACTGCAGCCCTCGCACTGCAACAGAAACTCGTGATGTCGGAGAGAGGGGACGTGAAACAGAATCGCGACACCTTGCAGAGCTGGGAAAAGCAGCTGCAGGACAAAGCTGTGGCGGTGTTCAGACAAGGTGATCTGAATCGTGCAATGGCCTTGTTGAAGCCGATGCAGCAACGATCGGATGGCAAAGCCAGACGACTGAGTTACAGCCTCCAGGAAATCTGGAATCGCAATCAACTCGAACGCAAACGCCTGGACGTTCTGGTGGACCAGGAACGGTGGTGGGAAGCCCTGGACAGCCTCAACCGTCTTGATCATCCCTGGTGGCAGACACAGGCAGGTGAACAGCGTGAGCGCATCGAAGCCGCCATCAATGTTCTCGGTGATGCTCAGGAACATCACCAGCACCCGGCCAGCAATCGCAACGGGATCACGGGCACCGAACTTGAACAGGCCGTTCAGGATCAGCTCCGCAATGGCATTGATCCATGGGATGCCTTCGAGGCCGGCTGCCGAAGCCTTGGCGGACTGGTTGTTGAGGATGGCCCCGAAAGTTTCTGCAGACCTCTGGGGGCAGGGGCGTGACAAAATGATGCACGCCAGTGATCAATTCAATGCAGCCTGGGGACAGGGTGACTGTCGACTCATCAGTTGTTGTGTTCAACCACCCGGAACACCGAAATCAGGCCTTTGACCTGCATGGCCAGAGCGGCGAGGTGGTGAATNTTCTCAGCGAATGGAANGGGCGTGCCATCAGCCCGACCCTGCCCGTCATTGTTGCNTTCGGTCGCTACAANGCCCATTTCANGGCAACNGAACTNAGNCCGGCGGGCTGAGGCGNCGCAGGTANACCCCTTCTTCNCCNTCNAGATCCTGCAGGCGCAACTCGATCGTCTCGCTTCGNCGGGTCGGNACGATCCTGCCGCAGAAATCAGGCTGAATGGGCAACTCACGGTGNCCTCGATCCACCATNGCGAGCAACATGACCCGCCTTGCTCTNCCCCAGCCCTGGAGAGCATCNAGAGCGGCCCGAACCGTNCGGCCCGTGAAGATCACATCGTCCACCAGAACNACTTCNCGTCCTTCAACACTTCNGGGCANAGCAGTGAGCTGGGGAAGACGNGTGCCGATCCGCTCNAGATCGTCACGGTGAAAGGTGGGGTCAAGGGATCCATGNGGCACGGAATGACCACTGAGCATCTCCAGCTCCCGNGCGAGCACTCCTGACAGGTGCACGCCGCGGGTCGGNATGCCGAGNAGCATCAGCGNNTGGCTGTCTGNAACCGTTTCAAGCACCTGGCTGGCCAGACGAGCCAGGGTTCGCCCCAGCTCCTGCGCAGAGAGGATCTCTATCCGNTCNTGTTCTGCCATGGCNGGGCAATGGTGTGGTGTTCGAAGGAAANGGAGGCTGGGAGTCGGNTGGAGCGTTAGGTTAATTCTGCAAAAGTCCTTAAGAGCCGACGATCGCGTGTGAACGTGAACAGAAGTGCTTCCAACGGTTCAGGTCGCAGCGGGTCAGTCGCACCCGTNGTCCTCGCCATTCTTGATGGTTGGGGGCACAGGGAATCNGCTGAACACAATGCGATCCGTCAGGGCGAGACCCCTGTGATGGAAGCNNTGTGGCATGCCTATCCGCACACGCTGATCGAAGCNAGCGGATCCCATGTCGGCNTGCCCGACGAACAGATGGGAAATTCCGAGGTGGGNCATCTCACCATCGGNGCAGGACGAATCATCCGTCAGGAACTTGTTCGCATCAGCGACACGGTNCGGGGAGATCANTTGNAGGANAGACCTGCNNTACAGGGATTTTGCCGACCGCCTGAAAGCGAGCGGCGGCACGCTGCANCTGCTNGGTCTCTGTTCCGATGGTGGCGTACANAGTCATGTGGATCATCTCAACGGGCTGATCCATTGGGCTGCAGGGACAGGCCTGACCAACCTNGCTGTCCATGCCATCACCGATGGACGNGACACTCCNACCCAGAGCGCTCTGGGCTATCTNAACTCAGTGCGGAANNCTCTGCAGGANGTGGGATGCGGCGACCTNGCCAGCCTCTGCGGCCGCTACTGGGCCATGGATCGGGACAAACGNTGGGAGCGTGCTGAAAAGGCATTCCGCCTNTACACCGACCCCAACGTGGCNGTCAACACAGNNGATCTGGAATCCATCCTGCAANCCAGCTATTCGGAAGGAATCACGGATGANTTTCTTGAACCGGTCCGCCTGAAGGACCNGGTGATGAAGGACGGNGATGGNGTTCTGCTGTTCAACTTCCGTCCCGATCGCGCCCGGCAGATCATTCAGGCTCTTTGTCTGGATGACTTTGACGGATTTGAGCGCGACNAGACNCCAAAGCTCGACGTGGTCACNTTCACNCAGGTGGAACAGGGACTNCCCGTGCAGGTTGTGTTCCCNCCGGAACCNCTGGATCATCTGCTTGGACAGGTNGTGGCCGAAGCTGGCCTTCGTCAGTACAGAACTGCAGAAACNGAGAAGTATCCGCANGTCACATATTTCATGAACGGNGGGATCGAACAACCACTGCCTGGAGANGATCGACATCTTGTGCCNTCTCCTCGGGTCGCAACCTATGACCTTGCNCCTGCCATGTCNGCGGAGGAACTCACNGAAAGCTGCATNAANGCGATCGANAAAGGGATTTATTCCCTGATNGTGATCAANTTTGCCAACCCGGACATGGTTGGGCATACCGGGGTGATGGAAGCGGCCAAGGAAGCGATCCNAACCGTGGACCGATGNGTCGGACGGGTTCTCGATGCGGTGGGACGCCAGGGAGGCACGATCCTNGTCACCGCTGATCACGGGAANGCGGAATTGATGCAGGGACCNGATGGCCAGGCATGGACAGCCCANACNACCAATCCTGTTCCTTTGATCCTTGTGGAGGGAGAGCGGCGTAAATTNCCTGGCCACGGCAATGACGTCACGCTTCGCAAGGATGGTGGTCTGGCGGATCTCGCCCCGACCCTGCTTCAGCTTCTTGATCTGCCACAACCACAGGAAATGACAGGCCGCACCCTGATCAATCCTGTGGAACAGTCAGAGCCCTTTCAACTTCCCGTTCCTGTTTCACTCTCCGTCTGATGCTGACTACGATTCTTTCCTGGAGCTGGATCGCCCTTGGGATCTTGCTGATGGTTCTTGTCTTGCTTCACAGCCCGAAAGGTGACGGAATGGGAGGCCTGGCGGCAAGTGGAAGCTCCATGTTCAGCAGCGCCAGCAGTGCGGAAGCAACTCTCAACCGCGTCACATGGACATGCCTGGCTATTTTTCTGAGCCTTGCTGTGATTCTCAGTGCCGGCTGGCTGAAATAACAACTACAGATCAGATTCAACAGCTGGTGATTTCGGCACGAGCCGCTTCCATAAACAGGTTTTGGATCATCTGCTCGAATCGCTTGATTTTGCGGGAGTTTCTTGAATTGGATACTGAACGCGCAAGCTCAACGATCTCTGCGTGAGAAGGCAACAGCTCTGAATTATCTGCGGGAGCAAAATATGCAGAATCAACTGACATTAACTCGCAGTAAGATAAGTTGTCCTTAAAAGTACGACGGTCAAGATGACCCAGTAGCTTGTCTAGGAAGCATGGATCATAGATATCATCAACTTGACGTTCTACTGACATCTGCGAAGCGAGACGATCACACACTCGAAACAACCAGAGATTTCCTTCATGGGGGCCAGGAAAACATGTCTGGCGCATTCCTACTCCACTGAGGTGGCTTGAAAGACCGAAAAGCACGACAGGATGAAACGTGGCATTTTTTCTGACATCGTATTGCTCCAAATCACCCTTCGTCTCAATGCCTGTCAATTCGCAGAAATTACGAATCAAAGAATAAGGCTTAGACGAGGTTGGAATATGATTCGAAACAACAGATGCATCACCACATAAACCTTTGAGGCCAGACCAGAAATTTTTATAATTTGAATGCCAATTGCGATCCTTTTCACTCAGAACAACAGCGAACACACTCCTCTCCAGGGCCGAAAATTTCTGCCAGTCCAGCCCGTTTAGCTTCATCACGCTAATATCACTTTGCAACTTTTTTTGATCCCTAAAGTGCCATTGAGAAAACGCAGAAACATAATAATTAGACTGCAAACGAGTATATCCGGCAATAACAACCTGATCAAAACCATGTTTCAAAAGAGCGCGTTCTACAATCCAACAGGTCAACCGTGGTCGATTTCCAAGCATCTCATGACTAATCACAGCCTGATCGGCAGAAAAGCCAGAAAGAACGTTATCAATATCATCAAATCCGGAAGTGCTACCTGCTTCAATCAATTCTTGAAGATGACGCAGCATCGAAGGCTTTGGGAAGGAAAAAGAGAGCAAACCGCCGCTCTCTGATTCAAGACGCCTCAAAGAACCCTGCAAAGAGGTTGACGCACACTTCTGAGCCCCGACATGAATGACAAGCTTTCGAGGCATCAAACCATCGACTGAACTTTATAAGTTTACAGGAAAAACGAAATGCCAAAACGACGAACATACAACCCAATCAATGCTTCAAGAAATGTACAAGTGGGCATCATCAGAAAAGAGTATAATGCTAATGTATGATGATTAACATCACGAGTCGTGAAGAGGAAAACAATTTACTTACATATTGGCCATGGGAAGACAGGTACGACAGCAACCCAGAGTGCTTTCAGCATAGCCGCAGAGGAGTTAAAAAAAATAGGTTTCTTCTATCCAGTTGACATAATCAAGAGCACAAAAGAAAACTGCTTTGAGATCACAGGAGGAAACTGGAAGTTTGATCCCAACAGAAGCATTCTGCAACAACTTCAGAATCATATTAATTCAAATCAAAATTTTGACACATTCATACTCAGCTCCGAATCACTATTTTGGCAAATCGATACATTGCTCGAAAACAAACAGCAATGGGAGCATCAGTTTGACTTGAAAGTCATTCTTGCCGTAAGAGATGTCGAAGAAATGCTCTCCTCAGAGTACCAGCAACGCATCAAACGCCATGGAGAGAAGCGACCCTACGAACAATTTCTTAGAAGCAGGAAATACATATCATCACACCACAAAAGGGCAGCACTTGTCTTGAAATTATTAAAAAACAACAACATCAACATACATGCCTTTAATTACTCCAAAAACAAATTAAACATCTCTGGAATGATCTTTAAAGCGATGAAAGCAAGTGAACAATTTCCTCGAGAAAAGATGGAAGGAATGATTATTAACAGGAGCTTGAGCCAGAAAGAACTTCAATTCCTCACGATGATCAATGCCCTCTACTACGAAAAATATCCATGGATCAGTACAACATTATCTGATTCCTTAGCCAAACGCCTACCCAATGTACAATCCCAGACCTGCAGACTTTCTCCTAACAGTAGAAAACTTTTGTATGAAACAAACGACATTTTTATAGAAGAAATAAATAAATTTTTAGACAGCAAGCAGGAACTAAAACGTCTCAAAGACCTGGCCGACTTAAAGGAAACAGAGAAAAGCCCTGACTACAATCAAAGGATTAAACGAGAAGAAGCTTCTTCTATTCAAGTGATCAGTGAAGCATTGCTTGAAGCCTTGAGGGAAGAAACCTTGGAACCAGTTCAACCACATCAAAAGATTATCGAGCATCAGGCCCCCTTGAAAGATCATGCTGAGCTCTCAGATAATCCCGCTAATAATACATGGAATATAGCAAATTACTTTCGCCTAAAACAGCTTAGCCTGATCGAATTAATAAAAACATCTCGCCGCCTCATGAATCGACAGTAGTAACTTAACTTTCGAAAAATTAATGCAATCTAAGTTCATCTTTAACCTCAAGCAACTCAAAATCGACTTAATCATTATGCTAACAACACCGTTACCGACGAAACTCTCATCATCGACATGAAGACCTGCTACCTACACCTTGGATTCCATAAAACAGCTACAACATCATTTCAAAATACCTGCCTTGCAAATCGCTCCATTCTTGCGAAGCATGGGATTCAGTTGCCTAGTTTTCTTGATTCAAAGGGAAAAGTTGTTTCAAACCATACCCAAGTCATTCACGATATATATGAATCAATTCCAAAACAAAGATATAAATTAATAAAGCGGCGAAAAAAAATACCCGGTCGCGGGACAACCATTGATACCAATACATTGGAATGGTTTCAATTACTTGAGCACAAAAACAATATTTTAGTCAGCGGCGAAGGGATTCTCAAAATGTCACTCAACTCAATTAAACGTTTCATTGGAGAGATTCAGAATTGTGGTTTTGAAATCCATCCCTTTGCCTGCACCAGGCCTCCTTATGCGTACATTAATTCTGCACTTCAACAAACAATTAAGAACGGAAAGTTTCACTCAATTGTCTCATTGGGCGTCACGCCAAAACCTGCAATTATTTCAGGTCCAGAATCGAACAACAGAATCCCCAATTCACTGGCACTGATCAAGAAAAGCGAGAAATTCTTTGGATCTACGATGACTTTTTATCCATTTAGTACGGCTACAAAATACCAAGAAGGTCCTGTGGCTTTCATGATCAACGAAGCGCTTGGAGTTCCATCCCAGGGTTTCGAGCTAAAAGTTTCAAACGAATCCCTTTGCAATATCACCACCCGTTTAATCAATTGCCTGAATAGCGCTTCCCCATCCACAGACAAGCAGAACCTAAGAAAGATCAGGAAAATAATTGATCAAAATGTAAACAGCGATAAATTTTTACTTACAGAAGAAGAATTCAATTCGATCAAACCTGAATATGAAAAAATAAAAACCAAGATAATGCAAACTCTAGGCGCGTCACACGTCGACGAAAAAGTAAAATTCTCAAAGCCTTTAAACGTCGAGGATATCAACAAAGCCCTTAATCACTGTCCTGCGTCTCTAAAGAAAGGCATTATGAGTAGCGAACAATATCAAGCTCTGGCCTGAATTGCTTCCATCCTCATCCAGGCAATAAATATCTTCCAGCCTGGGGCAACTTCAAGTTGACTAACATACAACAAAAGCCTATATCTCAGCAGACAAATCAACACTAGGTGCTCACGAAATACTTCAAATGCTATTCTAAATATTGCCGAAAATAAATCTTTGGACTACCATCGCATTAATGACGAGAAGAACACAAACCAAAGAGACCTATTAACTAAATTTTAAAAAGAAAAGAACCTCTATCTCTCTCCTGGAACAAAGCACACAAAAAGGCTGGCAAGCTGCAATCAATACGATAAAAATCAAACATCCAATCTGTTGCCAATAAAGTGAATTCCCAGCCTTCGGAAGTGAAAAGAAGCCTAAAGGGGTTCATCTCTCTTTCACAGGCAAGAAGAGTAAAGAAAATTAGACAACGACAGTAAGAGATGGCACAATACCAAAAAGAGAAATTAAAAAATGGTCAATGCATCCTTGAACTGGGCAAGCATCGTTGGCATTATATTGTTCTCATGGGGAGTATTTGCAGGAGTTCTTGCTATTCCACAAATTATTTTTAACCTGCAAAAAAGATCCGACATCACGCCTACAGTTACAGGGAAAACTCTATTAATTATCTTTCAAGGACTTGGAAGACTCATCGCCCTACCCTTGTGCGGATTGATTCTCTTCTTTCAAGGATGGAGGCTTGACCCAATCCTTCAGTTTGGGCAGTTTCTTCTAGCCATTGGAATCGTCTTCGAGTCATCCACTTCGATCATGAGTGATTACCAGAAGTGGAGGGTTCGCACTGGTCGAGCAGCAGAGTGAAAAAGCATTATTCAGGCAAGACATCTCCGCACCGACTGAATAATGACAACCAACTTGGGCATAGCTGCAAAACAAAAACCAGGAGTGATCAATCCAACGTAGGGGGAGATGGAAAAGGGATGAGAAGTCATGGATCAAGTCCTCTTTGGTCGGTTATCCACTCTTAAATGCGCCTGCAGAGCACATTCCGCCTCCATAGGATCGGCAAACAAACAATTAAGGCATGACTGACGAGATCACTAGCAAAGAAACGAGCAGCAAGAAGAAGAGCTGTGGTGGCAAGAAAAATGCAATGCTCGCCTACGGCATCATCCAGATCTCAGCAACTGTCGTCTCTGCTATCTCACTGGCAGCAATCGCTTTTGGCTTCTGTGCTGTGAAGCAAGAGAGCAAGGCGTTCAATGGTTGCGTCGAAGAGGTAATCGCTGATGGAAAAACCAACGCTCAGGCTGTTCGCTTCTGCAACGGCGGTAACTGAGGGAGTGAATCCACTTCCACACATTTCTCTGAGATCTTGAGCCTAGGGACAAACAGTGAGACAAAGAGGGCACTGAATGCCCTCCTTTCAGATCAAATGCTCACCAATGCTGTTTCCACTCCTCTATGAGTTGCTTGGACGTTAAGGAGTTGTAGAACCCACGCCACTTCTTTTGGGAGTTGGCATCTGTAGCCACCAATGACACCAACAGTTCGATTGCCTGCTCTTCTGAATAGGTCTTACCGGATGGGGACTGAAATTCCATCAACGTCTTCTCCTGTTTGCTTTCCGTGTCCCTCCGTATTGATAGTCAGGCTTTTTTGACTGGATGCTCCAGCACTCCGGGCAAGCAAACCTCCACTCCGATGAAGCTGCAGTTCGTATGCGGTATTGAACGGGTCCCTCTGCGGAACAGAAGTCGCACCTCACGGGCTGTCTTTTAGACAGTGCCCCTTCCATCTCCAATGGAATCTCAACAGCGCTTTGAGTGATCCTTTTCCACCCGTTGAGAGCGAATCTGACGTGAACTTCTGGGCATCATGAAGGTGGTGTCCCTGGATGTAATGGATCAACGTAATGGATTTGTTGCAGCAGGTGGCGATACGGACTTTTAAACTCAAAGGCGTCCGAGGAAGGACAATGCAGAATAGTTGTGGATGTTGAGCTGCAGATCCTTAAACATTT
>NYUU01000104.1 GCA_002684175.1 Synechococcus sp. CPC35 | reverse complement strand
TTCCTGCGCTGGTTGCGACCTCAGGACCAACTGGCCCTGGTTCATGTGGCAGACCTGGCGATGGACCTGGTTGGTCATGTGGTTTCAGCAGATCCGGCTCCCGGTGATCCGCTGCAGCTGAGAGTGAACCGCGTGAACCCAAACAGAGGAGAACTTCAGCTTCAGCTTTCCTGAACATGATCAATTCAACGAGCTCGCGAATGCATACATGAACAGAAATATTATCTATATTGCAATTATTGCCTGCCACAAAATTCAGATCAATGCGTAAATACGCAAGGATATAGTTATCATTTTATTTGAAATTTTATCGATGAAACAATTCTTTCGCGAGTATTATGATTTCAAATTTCTATATTTGTAGATCTGCTCGAAATATCAGAATGCTTGCGTATAAGCAGGAGCAGCCCAGGCCTCAGCTTCATGATTCGTCGTGGGGGACACCTGTCACCCGGAGCCATGGCCCCCACGGATTCAAAAGTCCCCGAAGGCGAACGTTCTTTCGGCGATCCTGGGTCTGCATCCAGCGATGCACCGCTGGTTCAAGGGTGATCAGAGGAAATTCCTTGCCATCAGCTTGGATTCGGAAGCTGCCGTCTGCCGACGGGACCAGGTCACCGCTCAGCAGGATCTCGTTCTTGGTTGACGGTGCCTGATCCCTGCTGGGGTAGGAAGCTTTCCCCAACAGAGAGGCAAGGTCGTCCAGTCCACCGTGATCCAGCAACTCCGGAGCTGAAAGCACCTGCTCCTGAATCGTTCGCCAGTTTGGATGCCAGAAGGGCCAGTCCCAGATCGGCATCACGGCAGCGGGAGCGATCGGATCGTTGAGAAGCTTCTGCTGCAGACGTTGCACCGGAAGATCCACCGGCAGGCAGGAGTCGCAAACGGCCATCGCCGCCGCCAGTCCTGCAGCCTGCCCGATGTTGAGGATCAGTGGCTGCAGCCGGGTGGCGCCATTGGCCATGTGGCTGACGCTGAAACCCTTGTCCGCCATCAACAGGTTCGGAACCGCATCGCTGAACAGCGACTCAAAAGGGATGCAGAAGGGTGTTCCGGTCCAGCGTCCGCCCCAGCGAATGCTTTTCGGAGCAAGGGGCCAGTCCTTGCCTGGGTAGTGATGATCATTGGCNTAGGTGCCAATGGCGATGCTGNTGCAGCGGCCATCCTGATCAANTGGAATNGGGCCNTGGCTGNCCCCTGTCGTNAGGGGCAGCAGATCCCGTTCCGAGACGGTGCGACGACCGATCAGACGTCGACTTTCACGCCAGTANGGCATCAGAGCNAGGCTGGGATCNTCCCCCGGGAAAGCNTTGCCTGACGCCAGCCAGCCCTCGCTGCANTCGATCAGCGNTGCCAGGAAGGAGCGNCTGTGGTTCCGCATCGAATGCCCCAATTCCTNTCGNTTCCNAGGGTCATCACTGATGGCGCGANCCAGACCCTCGTGCCAGTCNTTGCCATCCANAGGCCAGTTGATCATCACGAGACCNCCGGGNAGACGCCCGTANGTGACGGTNTTTTCAAAACCGAAGGNCTCGGTGCAGGTCTCGAATGGTGNGGCTGGAGTTCGAGGCTGGNAGGGAGGNGCCNGNCCCTCATTCAGCTGCCCCATCACGACCCAGGTGGGCGACTGCACTGGTTGAAGCTGGAAGAAGGGATCCGANTCGAGATCTTTCTGANGGGGTGCACTGGGTTCATCCCATCGCTCTCGCGGTTCCCAGCCCCANCGGAACGNGCTTTGGCTCAACGCCAGCAGATCANCGAGATCACTTCCGTCAATGAANANGGATGCNTCNACCCTGAACGTGGTCGAGGCATCCGNGACGTCAACCTGNTGGATGCNATCGCCGTTGCGANCGGCTGCCCGCAACGTGCAGTTTGCNNTCCACTCCAGNCGTGATTCACGCCGNACCCAGTCCTGAAGAATCTGNTCGGCCNGTTCAGGCCGGAATCCAAAGCAGCTCACCCAGTTGTGGTCAAGCCCGGATGGTTCACGACTCTCCAGCTCGNGCAGCAGTGCACCCCACAGACCTGTCTGCCAGCTGCTGAGTTCATGCCCATCNGGAGCGCTCACNCCAGCCGCACTGACCATGCCCCCNAGCCANGGNCCCGGNGTGANCAGAAGGGTGNCGGCTCCGCTGCGGGCCGCCTGGATTGCNGCNGCGACTCCACCGCTGCCTCCTCCCCAGACCATCACATCAGGCCGTTCGATCAACATGGNGCTGAAACANGTCCGGCTCCGGGATGAGACGGCTGATCATGGTCGTTAAGATCTGGCGTTGCGCAGTGCAGCGGAGTTTTCTGCGAGACGATGCCTTACACCCTTACGACTCCGCTCTATTACGTCAACGATCGTCCCCATCTCGGCAGCACCTACACAACACTTGCCTGTGATGCGCTCGCACGTTTTCAACGACTTCATCAACGTGANGTCGTNTTCATCACNGGTGTCGATGAACACGGTCAGAAAATTCAGCAGACAGCNGAGCGGAATCAGCTGAGCCCAAAGCAGCACTGCGACAGCATCAGCGATCGNTATCTGGAACTCTGGGCTCGCTGGGAGATCAGTCAGGACCGTTTTGTNCGCACAACGGACCCNCGTCATCTTGAACTCGTCAACCAGTTCTTCGCNCGGGTTCAAGCNTCNGGTGACATCGTCACTGGCCGCCAGACCGGCTGGTANTGCGTGGGCTGCGAGGAATACAAGGATGATTCTGCTGACGCNGTNGANCCGTGCTGTCCGATTCATCGCAAGCCGNTGGAATGGCGGGATGAGGAAAACCTTTTCTTCAGNCTGTCCCGNTACCAGGAGGCCATTGAAGCGCTGGTTGAACGCGAAGACTTCATCGCACCNTCCAGTCGAAGACAGGAGGTACGCAATTTTGTGGCNNGGGGNCTGAGNGATTTCTCNATCTCCCGNGTCAATGTCTCCTGGGGCCTGCCCNTACCCGGACATGANGGNCATACCTTTTATGTCTGGTTCGATGCCNTGCTCGGCTATCTCACGGCNCTGCTCGACGACGGCGGATCAGTCGATCTGAATCGTCTGACTGAGGTTGGCTGGCCTGCGTCTGTNCANGTGATTGGGAAAGACATCCTTCGCTTTCATGCTGTNTACTGGCCGGCGATGNTGATGTCAGCCGGCTTGNCCGTACCCGANCGNGTNTTCGGCCATGGTTTTCTNACCCGGGANGGCCTGAAGATGGGCAAGTCGCTCGGCAATGTGCTCGATCCGGAGATTCTNCTTGAACGCTGCGGCANCGATGCCGTNCGTTGGTATCTGCTGCGAGACATTCANTTCGGGGATGACGGCGATTTTCANCAACAGCGTTTCGTTGATCTGGNCAACAATGACCTCGCCAACACCATTGGAAATCTGCTGAATCGAACCTCATCGATGGCNCGCAAATGGTTCTCAGATTCCATCCCACCCGGAGGAGCTGCCTTGAAGGAGAATCACCCTCTGGCTGTAAAGGCATCAGACACGGTGCAATGCGTGATCGCGAACATGCCAAGACTGGCCTTCAAACCAGCAGCGGAAGCGATCCTGCAGCTGGCAATCACGGCAAACGGCCATCTGAATGACACGGCTCCCTGGAGCAGGATGAAACAGCCTGGACAAGAGGCTGCGGTTGGAGAGGATCTTTATGCCGTGCTTGAAGCGACACGGTTGGTGGGCCTGCTGCTGGCACCGCTCCTCCCTGATCTGAGCAGCCGCATCCTCGAACAGCTGGGAGTCGAACTTGATGAGCAGGCCTGGGAGAAGCAACTGTCATGGGGAGGTCTGAACAGCGGCTCTCTGCTGCCGAAGCCCACTCCGGTGATGCAGAGGCTTGAGCTGGCGGAGCCTCTTTGATCCATGGTTGGTGATTCCGCCGTTCTCGGTTTTGCGCTGACGCTCCTGGCAACTGGGCTTGTCTCGGGATGCCGTGAAAGCTCTGAAGCGTCAAGATCCGAAGCGCCACCATTCGTCTTCCGGTCACTGGACCTGAACCAGCGTCGAGCTGATGGTCAGCGCGACTGGGATCTCACAAGTCCTGAGGCCCGATATGAACTCAACAGCCGGACGATCCGTGCCCGGCGGCCGAAAGGAATTCTGTACCGCAACAACAAACCGAACTTCAGCATCAGCGCAGACCTCGCCACCGTTCTCAACGACGGAGAGCTTGTGGTGCTCGAGGGATCTGTGCAACTGAAACAGCTCCAGAACAGACCGATCCTGATCCAGGGAGACCGTCTGGTCTGGCGCCCGGAACTCTCCACCATGGTCATGAATCAGCGCCCCGAGGCTCTCAACTCCGACTCGAGACTTGCGACGCAATCACTGACATTTGTTCAGAGCAGCAACCGNCTGGAATTCACCGGACCAACNAGGCTNTATCGNTGGGAGAACAAACGCAGCNNNGATCAGACNGCNGAAACCGTGATCGAGGCNANCGATGGTNTCTGGAATCTTGAAANCGGACGATTCCAGGCTGAGGGGCCNATCANGGCAANACGGAGNAGCGGTCGCCNGNTGAGTGCNTCNGGACTCTCAGGAAACACCAGGCAGAAGNTGCTNGATCTGNANTCNCCTGTNGAGGTGGTTCTGGAGGATGAGCGGGGAACCGTTTCAGCAGGTCAGACCCGATGGCTTTACGGAACAAAACAACTGAAGTCNTCTGCACCATTTCTTGCTGATCTCAGTGACGGCAAAATCCGTGGAGATGGNTTTGCAATTGACGAACGCACGACCACNGCGATCATCCCGANGGCATGCCGTCTTGAGCAACCTGGTGAATCACTCANAGCCNACCGNTGCAGCTGGAACTGGAAGGANGAGAGGGTTGTNGCNGANGGNGATGTTGAGCTGCGAAGAGATCAACTCAACCAGATCACAAGGGCCTCACGTCTCGAGGGCACAGTCGGANAAGANGGGGCCTTGCGCTTNGGCTCTCCNGGCGANCGNGTCCGCTCAAGGATCANGGTTGAGTCGGAATCGNCGNNACAGCCTCGCCGTCCTCCAGTGTCGTTCTGAGCCGCTGACACCAGCCTTCCAGCCAGCGTTCATCGGAACGGCTGAAACAACGCGGTGACCANCCTCCAATGANCACNACACCGTCNCTGCCGATGGGNNATACCAGCAGNGCNGGAAGATCCTCCAGGACTGNATCAAATTCGGCGCGCCCCGGAAACAGCAANGTGTTGACCANCGCAACGGTCTTCTGCAGATCGATCGCCCGCTGACAGATGGGTCCTGGCANAAAGACCTCTCGNCGGATGAGACCTCGTCTCAGCAGNACCTCACCTTTCCAGAAGACCATCACCGTTGCTGCCGGNGTTGCAGTGAGAANCATGTGGCTNCCCCAGCCGAGTTCCTCACGCTGATTCTNNGGGAGATCCAACCTGAGGACCAGTCCTTGCTCCCCGGAAAGCTCTCTCGCCTCNGCNNTCNGAGGATTTGCCCGNGTCCACAACACGGCCACGAGCATCAGNCCAACGGAGGCCAGACCAGCCAGAACCTCNGCCCGTTGCAGATCCGGCGTGATCGTTGAAGCAACANCGGCATTGACAACCGTGAGCAGNAGAACAAGCAGAGCGGAGATCAGGACAACGCGAGCCTGTGCGGGCATGAATGGAAGCACTGCCGGAACAGCAACATCCTGCTCAAATATGAGCAGNCGAGTCGATTCGATGACTGCTGCCGATNCNTTTGCTGCAATCGCNNTNGCCGCGGTGGCCTGCGATGGAACACTGGGCCGTGANGAAGCCCACGCTNTGCGTCGACANCTGGAATACCGCTCCCTTTATGCAGGCTNNACCGATGCTGCGATGGGTGAACTGTTCGATCGGCTCCTCCGTCTTTTGCGTGAGAACGGNNTGCAGGGACTGATTGAGTCCTCCCTNCCGAATCTGAGNATCNATCAGCAACGCTGTGCNCTGGCTGTGGCCGCACATCTTGTCCATGCGGATCGAAAGGTGACGNAAGAGGAGACCGCCTTTCTTGATCAACTGACGCTGCAGGTGTCACTTCCGGAGGATGAGGCCAGGATGGTGGTNACNGCCATCGAAGCCCTCAACANCGACATGCTCGATCGTTGAAGGGGCAAACTGCATTCANTGAAGACNGAGGTGATGTTTCTTCCCAACCGACGTTTGATCGCCGGAATTCTGACCTGGGGACTGTGCATGCTTCTGGTNATNCCNGNTGCTGCNGCGATTTCTCCCAGTCAGCTNGGGGAGAAAGCTCCTGATGCCTTGGTGATTGATGNAGCGGATGTGCTCAGCCGTTCCAGTAAGGCNGAANTTGAGGCACGACTNCAGAGTTTTGGNGAAGAGCGCGTNGATGCACGCCTGATCACNCTCCGNCGGCTTGACTACGGCCTGAGCCTNGAAGCTTTCGGNAATGAACTNNTCTCCAGCTGGAGCNATCGGGGGCAGGCTCCTCTTCTGTTGCTGATGATCGAAACCAAAAGCAAGAGTGCTGCACTGGTTGGAGATCCTGNNTTGAAGGAAAGGCTTCCCCANTCCCTGCTGACAAGCACCGCCCGCTCAACCATGGCAGCTCCNCTGCGGGANGGTGANCGCTACAGNAAATCCTGCATCGATGGCCTNAACCGATTGTTCACTGTGCTTCAGGGTGGTGANGATCCAGGACCGCCGANGGATTCCGAACGGANCACGNTCCCGACGAATATNCCAACTCAGGAACAAACAGAAAGCAGCAACGCCACCACCTGGGTTGTTGTNCTTCTGGCAGCGGGAACNATCATTCCCATGGCCACCTGGTGGGTCTTCTCCCGCTGAACTGAATNTCCCATGAGCCGTCGGAACTGGGTCAATCTTTTCTCAAGCAATGAGCCCCTTGAACTCAGTAACGATCTTGAGCGCGGTTATGAAGCCGCATTGCTGATCCAGAGTCTTGAGCTCGAGTATTACGGCGATCGTCAGGTCAGGCCGGAACTCGANCTTGCTGTTCCCCGTTCCGTTCAGGCCACGATCCTGCGGCGCTTCAGAACTGCCTTGTCCATTTGTCGAGACTCCCTCGCGAAAGTTGAACCCAATCGAGGNCAGTTCGACACNCANGAACTNCGGCAGCTGCAGCTGATNGANTCNGTCGTCAGTCGCTATGNNGCAAANCGTTCCGGATCGAGNACGAGCATCAGCCGGGCGCCGGACCCTCTGCCGCGATCNCTGCTCGGNCTGTTCGACTCGGTNCGGNGGCAACTTGATCCNTCATCCGAGCANANCGTTGTCGCTGGATTCCGTCGCCGCCGGAACAGCACTCTGGTTTCACTCAGAGTGCTGCTTCTGCTCGTNCTGGTTCCTTTACTCGTTCAACAAGTGGCNGGAACNTATCTGATCTCGCCAGCCGTTGACCGTTGGTCACCGGAACTNCCTTTTCTCACATATCCCAAACCNCAGCTTGANGAAAAGGCCGCAGAACAACTCCGCGTCTATCGCCAGGAACTNGAATTCGCAGCCCTTCTGGAGGGAGATGAACCTCTTCAACAGGATGAACTGCGAAAAAAATTGACCACAAAAGCCCAGGAGTTGAAAGACGAAGCAGATGTTGAAAGTGTGAAAGCAATCAAAAATGTTTTTGCTGACCTGGCNGGANTGATTTCCTTTCTTGTGGTCTGTCTTTTAAGNCGNGATGAATTACGGGTNTTACGCGGCTTTTTTGATGAAGCGGTTTATGGCCTCAGTGATTCTGCCAAAGCATTCGCCATCATTTTATTCACGGATNTCTTTGTGGGTTATCACAGTCCTGAAGGTTGGACCGTGCTGCTGGACGGAATANCTGATCACTTTGGTCTGCCTTCAAGTGAAAATTTTGTCATGTTATTCATTGCTACATTCCCAGTTATTCTNGCAACAATTTTCAAATACTGGATCTTCCGCTATCTGAACCGTGTCTCNCCGTCTTCTGTGGCAACCCTGAAAGGAATGAATGGAGGTGGTTGATNAGCAGGTGGTTGATGACCAGCTNCATGNNGGTTCTCTGATTCTNGTCAGCGGACCATCNCGCGGNGGCAAAAGCCGCTGGGCTGAATCCCTGCTCATCGATGAACCCCGTGTTGTCTATATCGCCACAGCTGCTGAACGACCNGATGATCTCGATTGGCAGAACAGATTGCGCCTGCATCGTGAACGGCGTCCGANNCACTGGAATCTGGTGGAGTCCGGAGNGGANCTTCCAGCGGTTATCACTCAGCTCCAACCCGGCGAGGCAGCGCTGATTGATGCACTCGGCGGTTTTGTTGCACAGCACCTCGAACGGGGACAATCCGCCTGGGAGCAACAAGTCACTCAATTGGTCGATGCCCTGAAGCATTGTCNATCCACCTGTGTTGTGGTGATCGAGGAAACCGGATGGGGAGTTGTTCCNCCAACCCNGATCGGNGGCCTGTTCCGGGACAGGCTTGGNACGCTTGCCCAATGCCTGGATCGCCAGGCGGACNGNAGCTGGCTTGTCCTTCAGGGACGAGCTCTNGATTTACATCGNCTGAGCCAGCCCGTGCCGTGAGCCTCCCAATCCCTGATGCAACCTTGCGGGTGGCTTTGTTTGAGCCGAGAATTCCGCCGAATACAGGCAACATCGCTCGTACCTGCGCCGCCTTTCAACTGCCACTGGCGCTGATCGAACCCCTGGGTTTTCAGATCGATGACAAAAGTGTGCGCCGTGCTGGTCTTGATTACTGGCCTCATGTACAGCTCTCCACTCACGGGACGCTGGATGAACTCCTGGATCAGCTGCCGCAACGCCATCGTCTGATCGGTCTCAGCCGTCGCGAAGGGACAGGACTGGGGGATTTCCGCTTCGAGTCCGGTGATGTCCTCCTGTTCGGGCGTGAAGACACTGGACTTCCCGAGGAGGTTCGAAGCAAATGCGACGCCATCGTGACGATTCCGATGCCGGGTGCTGCCGACAGTTCCGGCCAGGGGGGTGTACGCAGCCTGAATCTTTCGGTCGCTTGCGCCATCGTTTGCTTCTCTGCTGGACATCAGCTTCGGATGTGGTGATTGGAGCACTGCGCCATTCCCCCTTGCGCCGACTTCATCCAGTCGTTAACTTCAGCCCGTCTTGGCGGTCTTTATGCGGTCATTGCTGCTTGTTGCCCATGCCGCAGTCCCTTTGGTGACGTTGTCAATCTGGAGCAGTTTGCCTGGACAGGCGGACAACAACACGTTCCAGATCGCCGAATTACCACCACTTCCACAAGACACTCAACTTCTTTCAGAATCAGCGAGTCATCAGT
>NYUU01000103.1 GCA_002684175.1 Synechococcus sp. CPC35 | reverse complement strand
GATCACGGCCGCGAAGACGAGAGGGGCTTGAGCAACCAGACCAGACAGGAGCAGCTTCAGATCAAGCCTGACTCCGTCGCAATGATCAAACAGCGCAAATTGCAACACCTATGGCTAGACACCCAATTCAGCAGATTCCAAAGCAGGCAAAGGGAAAGATGAGCACTGGGCCTGAGGCGGGATGTTGTTTATCCCAGAACTGAAATGAAAATCAGTGCGCTCCTCAAGGGAAGCAGGCCGTGCCAACCAATCATGCAAAGCCCGGCAGCGTCATCTCACTTCACCCCTGCAGCGCAAGGCAGCGTTGCAGGTGAGCAACCGCGTGGTGACGATGGGGGTGATTTGTGCTCGGACCGATCATCCCCAGCCAGAAACTTCCATCAGCCTGAACAACAAGAACAGGTTTAGAAGCACCTTTGCCATGGGATTCGAGTAGTGACAGGCACAATGTCTCGGCAACCTTGTGGCCTTTCGGGCGTTGACGCAGGCGACGCAACAGCGGATCAACCTGAGATAACGAAACGAAACTGGCTCTCTGGGAGTCCGTCACAAGGATCAGACCATCCAGCCACTGAACCTCCTGAAGCAACTCTTCAATTCTCGGAAGCAATGTCGGCAGCGGAAAAGCCAATGACAACCCTCCTTCTTAATCTCTTCTTTAGATTCTTTAGGCCAGTTGCTCTCCGTGTTGCAAGTGAAAGGGTTCAAGCTTCACGATTCAACAGTTACGGCTCAGTTGTCACGGCTCAACGTTCACGGCTCAGTAGCAACAGGCCCATCTGGCCAGCCATGAGAGAACGATGGGTTGCTTTTGCAAAGCCAACACGACGGGCCATGGCCATCTGCTCAGATCCATTCGGGAACCGCTCAAGACTCTTTTCCAGGTAGGCGTACTGATCGCGAAGTCCGACGGCTGAGGCTGCAGGAACAACCATCCGGCGCAGATAAAAGCGCTGGAAATCGGCCGCAAAACCTGAAGCTGGCAGCCGGTTGAAATCGAGAACCCCAGCCCTTCCTCCCGGTTTCAGCAAACGGTGCAGTTCCTGAAGTCCCTGCTCTGGATCAGCCAGGTTGCGAAGTCCGTACGCCATCACAACACCGTCTGCCGCGGCCGGGGGCAGTCCGGTGGTCTGTGCATCAGCCTGAACGAACTCAACCGGCAGCCAGGGCTGCCCATTCCACCGCTGCCGAGCCAGGTCCAGAGGTGCCGCAGCATTGTCAATCGCCACAACAGCTCCAGCAGGGCGAACACAACGGCCAAGCTCCAGAGCCAGATCACCGGTGCCGCAGCAGAGATCGATCCAGCGTTCTCCAGCCACAGGCCGAAGGCTTCTCACCAACTGGCGCTTCCAGTGACGATGCAGTCCGAGGCTGAGAAGGTCGTTCAGTCGGTCGTATCGCGGAGCAACGGCATCAAACAACTGCTCAACGGCATCAGGATCCCCCGGTCTCATGGACGGATCCGCACTCCACGTTGCAGCAGATCCCGCTTGATCTGCTCAACGGTGAAAACGCCGTCATGCAGCAATGAAGCCAACAGGGCAGCAGAAGCATGGCCACCTCCAGGCCCCGGGTCGAGGGCGCTGGCGATGTGATCGAGGCAACCGGCACCACCGGAAGCGATCACCGGCACCGGCACCGCATCGGCGACGGCCCTGGTCAGGGCCAGGTCGTAACCCGCCTGGGTGCCGTCACCGTCCATGGAAGTGAGCAGGATCTCGCCGGCTCCAAGTTCGGACACCTGACGCGCCCAGGTCACAGCATCCAGGCCGGTGTTCTCGCGGCCCCCTTTGACGTACACATCCCAACCACCGTCATCTCTGCTGCGTGCATCAATCGCCACCACGATGCATTGACAGCCAAAGCGAACGGCCCCGTCCCGAACCAGCTCAGGCCGACGAACAGCCGAGGAGTTGAGGCTCACCTTGTCCGCTCCAGCCCGCAGCAGCTCTGTGATTCCCTCCACCGAACTGATACCGCCTCCCACGGTGAAAGGGATCGTCACCGACTCCGCGGTGCGCCGCACCATATCGACCAATGTGCCGCGACCTTCATGGCTGGCGGCGATATCAAGGAACACCAGCTCATCCGCACCGGCGCGGCTGTAACGACAGGCAAGCTCCACAGGATCTCCGGCATCGCGCAGGCCGACGAAATTGACGCCCTTCACCACCCGACCTCGGGCAACATCAAGGCAGGGAATCAGACGCAGGGCAACCATCGATCCATGGCAAAAGGCGACTGTTAGGGTTGCGCCAATTTTCAAGCCTCGCAGGCCATGTCCCAGGGTGACTCGATCACGGTCGGATCCAAGATCCGAATCACCCGTGTCAGGGATCGCATTCCACAGACCATGGTTGATCTGCTGAAAGGCGATGCAAGCGGGACGGTGAAGGAGTTCCGAACCGTTGACGGCAAGGGGATCGGCGTTGTGGTGGAGCTAAGTGATGGCTCCACCAGCTGGTTCTTCGAAGACGAAATCGCAGCAGCCTGACACCAGTGAGTGACGCACGCCAGCTGCTGGGGATGAAGGGTGCCTCCGGCACCTCCAACATCTGGAAACTCCGGTTGCAGCTGATGAAACCGGTGACCTGGATTCCCCTGATCTGGGGTGTCATCTGTGGTGCAGCTGCCAGCGGAAATTTCCGCTGGTCCCTCGATCATGTTCTGGCTTCACTGGCCTGCATGTTCATGAGCGGCCCCCTCCTGGCAGGCTTCACCCAGACGATCAACGACTTACTACGACAGGGATATTGACGCCATCAACGAGCCNTACCGTCCGATTCCTTCA
Organism: Synechococcus sp. CPC35; assembly: GCA_002684175.1. Lineage (GTDB taxonomy): Bacteria > Cyanobacteriota > Cyanobacteriia > PCC-6307 > Cyanobiaceae > Parasynechococcus. The sequence goes on along the minus strand of NYUU01000103.1, from coordinate 4,243 downwards.
GGGGCGATNTCTCTCACNCAGGTGAAACTGCAGATCTGGATCCTTCTCCTTCTCGGCCTNGGAGCTTCNTACGGTCTTGATCTCTGGGCAGGACACACGGTNCCNGCTGTTTTTCTCCTGGCCCTGGGAGGTTCCNTGATGAGTTACATCTACTCAGCACCACCTCTGAAGCTCAAGCAGAACGGTTGGCTGGGAAACTATGCCCTCGGAGCCAGCTACATCGCCCTCCCGTGGTGGGCAGGTCAGGCCCTGTTCGGCCAGCTGACATGGCAGACCGCAATCCTCACACTCGCCTACAGCCTTGCCGGGCTAGGAATCGCAGTGGTGAACGACTTCAAGAGCGTTGAAGGTGACCGTGCTCTGGGACTGCAATCCCTGCCGGTTGTATTTGGAATCAGGCGAGCCAGCTGGATCAGTGCAGGAATGATTGATCTGTTTCAGTTGGCAATGGTTGCCGTACTGATCGTCATCGGCCAACATTTCGCAGCCGTGCTGCTTGTGCTCCTGATCGTGCCTCAGATCACTTTTCAGGACATCTGGCTGTTGAGAGACCCGGTGAGCTTCGATGTGAAATATCAGGCCAGTGCTCAGCCTTTCCTCGTACTCGGCATGCTCGTCACAGCTCTGGCCATTGGCCACAGCTCCCTGACCCAGGGAATTTGAACCGAACACGGCTGCACTGGGCCCTGATCGCCGGTTCTGCGGCCGCTGTGGGTGTGGGAGTGGCTCTTGGTATGAGAGCTGTGACGGAACTCGTCGATGCCACCCTCCCGGATGCGCGTGGTATCGCGACTTTCAACCGTCCAGGAACCGTCACGTTGCTGTCGACGAACGGCAAGGTGATCCAAAAACTTGGGCCAGCCACGCGGGAGAAGGTCAAGCAGGGAGCGATGCCGCTTCTGGTGCAGCAGGCCTTCATCGCTGCTGAAGATCGACGCTTCTATGAGCATGACGGCGTAGACGGCTGGGGCATTGCCAGAGCGATCGTGACCAATGTTCAGCAAGGAGCCGTGCGCGAGGGGGCCAGCACGATCACGCAGCAGCTTGCCAGGACGGTCTTTCTCAGCCAGGACCGCACCATCACCCGGAAACTGAAGGAGGCAGCACTGGCGCTAAAGCTCGAACGCCAGCTCAGCAAACAGCAGATCCTGGAGCAATATCTCAATTACGTCTATCTCGGTTCCGGTGCCTATGGCGTTGCCGATGCAGCCTGGATCTATTACTCCAAAACACCGGATCAGCTGACGATTCCGGAAGCCGCGATGATCGCGGGTCTTCCGCCGGCGCCATCGGTCTATTCACCTCTGGTGAATCCTGAGATTGCGCGGGAACGCCGTGCACTGGTGCTCAATCGCATGACCCAGGCCGGTTTCATCACCGCCGGCGAGGCTGCGGATGCAAAGTCAAGCCCGTTGCAACTCAAGCCAGCCACTCCGAAATACTTCAACAGTTCAGCGCCGTTCTTCACCAGCTGGGTCGCCCAGGAACTGCCAAAACTGCTGACTCCTGAACAGCTGGAAGTGGGTGGCCTGAAAATCCGCACCAGCCTCAACCTCGACTGGCAGAGCAAAGCCAAGCAGGTGATTCTCAAGAATGCTCCCTACGACACCGAAGGCGCCATGGTGTCGATCGAGCCGGGGACCGGACTCGTCCGCGTGATGGTGGGAGGGAAGAGTTTCCGTGAAAGTCAGTTCAACAGAGCCGTACAGGCGCTCCGTTCCCCAGGCTCCACTTTCAAGCTGTTTCCATACGCGGCCGCCATTGATCGCGGCGTGAAACCGGAAGACATCTTCATCGACGCCCCCCGCTGCTGGCGTGGGTATTGCCCCAAGAACTTCGGCAACAAGTACTTCGGACCGATTTCCCTGGCCGACGCGCTGAAGAATTCNCTGAACACCGTTGCGGTGCAACTGCAGGACAAGATCGGCTTCGACGCGATCATCGAGACCGCNAACAAGCTNGATATCGGCACNAAACGTCCCCTNGGCAAGTTCTATCCNATGGCGATCGGCGCCTATGAGCAGACCGTTCTGGANATGNCNGCTGCCTATGCAGCGGTTGCCAACCGAGGGGTTTTTGTGAAACCCACTCCTTTCGAGGAAATCCGTGGGCCGGAGGACAACGTGATCTGGAGCCGACGGGTGGATGGCGACAGAGGCCGGCGAGCCATGGACAGTGAAGTGGCCGATGCCATGAACTGGATGCTGCAGCGCGTTGTCACCGGTGGAACCGGCGTGGCAGCAAAACTCGATGATCGTCAGGTTGCAGGCAAGACCGGTACATCAGAAGGTGCCAGGGATCTTTGGTTCATTGGTTCTGTTCCCCAGCTCACCACTGCGGTGTGGTTCGGATACGACAACAATCGGGATACCAAGAGCAACAGCGGTGAGGCCGCCTGGGCTTGGAATCAGTTCATGTCTCAGATCAAGAGCGAGATCCCCGTTCAGAACTTTCCTCCCAAGCCTTTGCTCAAAAGGCCATTCCGCCCACCCGGCAAGAACAAACCCGGTAAGAAAACGGATCAGAAAGTGCCTTACGAGGGCTACGAATACAAACCGGAGTTCTACAAGCCGGTTCCCCGCTTCGATGAGTCTCCCTACGGAGCACCCACCGCTCCAGTGGAGCCAGGACCGCTCGCCCAGCCGGACCCCACACCGCTCCCGCAGCCCGCTCCGGCGGCACCACCGCAGGCGGACGGTCCACGTAACTGGCTGAAGCCTCAGATTCAGAGCCGCTGAAGCACTGCTGCATAGAAGCCATCGCCACCATTGGAAGGATCGGGCCAGCACTGAAATTGTTCCCTTAACTGAATCCCGGGCTCACGCTTCAGCAGGGCTTCAACCTGCGCCGCATTCTCAGCCGGATGCATGGTGCACGTCGCGTAGACCAATCGACCATCAGGAGCCAGCAATGGCACCAGGCCGTCCAGCAAAGCCCTTTGCTGGGGAAGCAACGCCTCGATCAGTTCTGGCGTCATCCGCCAGCGGGCATCGGGATGACGGGCCAGGGTTCCCAGCCCTGAACAGGGAGCATCGATGAGGATTCTCTGGAAAGACTGGTTCCAACCGGGACGGTCCTCAAGAAGTCTCGCCGCATCAGCCATCAGTGCCTGAATGGAGGCAACGCCAAGCCGGGCCGCGTTGGCAGCCACCCGCTTGAGGCGTCCTGCGGAGCGATCCACCGCCCAGATCTCAGCCTTGTCGCCAACCAGTTCGGCCAGATGCGTCGTTTTTCCGCCCGGGGCCGCACAGGCATCAAGAATGCGATCCCCAGGCTGCGGCTGCAACAGCGGTGCCACCCTCTGGGCAGAACGGTCTTGGACACACCAGTGACCTTCGGCATAACCGGGCCAATGGCGCAGATCTCCGCTGTGACCGATCACCCTCAGCCCCTGCGAGCAGTCAGCGATCGGCTGGGTGTCGATGCCGACATCGGCAAAAGCCTGCTGCACCTGCTCTTGACTGGCTCGAAGAGGATTGACCCTGAGATCCATCTCTGGAACACGGTTACAGGCAGCCGCAACAGCCGCGGCCCCCTCGAAACCGCGCCATTCAAGGAGGAGGGACGTGAACCAGTCGGGCAACGAATGAAGCTGACCGAGATGCTGTGCCGGATCGGCTGGAACAGCCAGCGACTCTCCGGCCTGCCTGGAGCGGAGCGCTGAACGCAGCAGACCGTTCACCACAGGGGCCAATCGCGCCAGACCACTGACCTTGGCCAGCTCCACACTGGTGTTCACAGCAGCAGCTGCGGGAATGCGCTCCATCAACAGCAACTGATAGAGCCCGATGTGCAGGAGCCAGCGCAGCTTGGGTGGTTGCCTGGATGCCGATACTTTTCCGAGACGGTCCAACCAGCCATCCAGCAGTCGTCGCTGACGGATGGCCCCATAGGAGAGCTCGGTGGCGAGAGCACGATCAGGTCCGGACAGGCGATGGTCCCGCAGTGCTCGCTCGAGTGCCACATCGGCGTAGGCACCGGCGGCCACAGCCAGCAACACCTCCCATGCAAGCTGTCGAGGAGGGAGTCCGATCGGTGCCGAAGAGCTCAAAGGTGAAAGGTTTCAGAGTCCAGAGCTAGCGTCCGCGAGCCTGAAAAACAGCTCCTGAAACAATCAGAGCATGATGCGAGGTCGCTGCAGACCGGATAAGCCAAATAGAACCTGCATCCAATCAGACTCCACACAGAACAGACACAGCTCCCCAACAAATTCTTTTCCCCAGGGAAGCCTGCATCAACAAAC
>NYUU01000102.1 GCA_002684175.1 Synechococcus sp. CPC35 | reverse complement strand
TCGTCTCAGTGGCCAGGGTGAGCTGGCGGTGAATCCGTTGAACGTCAGCGGCACCCCAGATGTCACTGATCCTGGCCTGCGCGGAATCGCACTGCAGAAGGCCCGTCTGAACGGTCGACTCCAGGCGGGACGCTTCCAGGTTGAGGCCGAACTGACACCTGCTGAAGGAACGGTTCTCCTCAACGCCGATGGCCAGCTCGGAGGCGGGCTGGCAAGTCGTCTCGATGCCAGTGGCCTTGACGTGAACTGGTTGCTCAACCTGGCCCGCCAGCTGCGTGAAGGTGACCCCCTGAAGGGAGAGGATCCCGGCCGTGCTGAGGACCTTGGCACATTGGTCATCAATACTTTCGGTGGATCCCTCGATGGCCAGCTGCGCGCCCTTGATGCTTCACGCAGAGCTCTTGAGGTCTATGCCCTGGCGCATCCAAGCAAGGGGCCGGCGTTGGATCGCCTTGAAGGTCGGCTTGATGCTGTCATCCGGTTGCAAGGTCCAAGCATTGCCGCTCTGACGGCAGATCTGGAGAGCAAGGCTCATCTCTGGCTGGAGGGTGCGGATCGTGTACGGGCTCTCCAGCTTGAGCCTGTCGTTGCGACAGTCACAGGCCCGGTGACAGGCGGTGCTGGGAATTTCAGCCTCGTGAATCTCCCGTTTTCCCTTCTGGCTCTGATAGCGCCGGTTCCATCGGCTTTGCGAGGGGCCATCGGAGCCACCGGCCGTTACAACTTCAGTGGCGCTGCCCCTTTGATTGAGTCTGAACTGGCACTGCAAAATGCCTTTCTGGCGGATGAAGAGCTGAGTTTCGACCGGGGTTCTGTTGTTGTTGAACCAAATGCACTTCGGCTGGATCTCGGGCTGCGTGCCGGCGCCAGCAACGAGCTGATCACCCTGAAGGGCCTGGCCCCTCTCAATCCATCCGATCAGCTTGATCTGGTGATCGAAAGCCATGGCGATGCTCTGGAAAGCCTTGCCGCTCTCGGAGGTGACGCTCTGAAGGTGAAGGGTGGAACGACAGATCTTCGTCTGATCATCCGTGGCCAGCTTGATCAACCCCTCGCCAATGGATTTCTGGTTGTGAAAGATGGTGATCTGATGCTGGGTGAGCAGCCTCTGCGTCAGATCAATGCATCACTCCTGTTTGATTTCGACCGCCTCGAGATCCAGAGCCTCAAGGCAAAGCTTGGATCCGGCGGCAGCCTCCTTGGATCGGGNTCCATCGGTTTGTTCTCGCCTCAGGCGGAAGACCTTGCGCCGCTGAAACTGAACNTCAGCAANGGAAAGATCCGCCAGACCATCGTCCAGTTCGAGGCTGACGGAGAGCTGGTCGTGAACGGNGCCCTCGTCAAACCNGTCATCAGTGGAGATCTGAAGGTGTCCCGTGGTTCGATCANGCCCAGNACGGGACTGCTTGGCCAGATCCGCAANNGGGGGNTGGCATCGACTCTNNCNTCGGGGGTTCAGAAAGCCCAGCCGAGCGNTCNGNCGGTGCAGCCGGTTTCAGTGGATGCANTGCTTGAGGAAAAGTGGGATTTCAACGAGCCCCTGGTNCTGATNGGNCCGGGTGCGCCNCTGCAGGGTTCCGACCAGCTCGGCNGGTTGCTCCCGAATCTGCCGGAAGTGNGTTTCCGTGATTTTCGCCTGGAACTGGGGCCGGACCTCAANGTCCNGATGCCTCCCTTCATCANTTTCAGCGGTGGTGGTCAGCTNCTGCTGAACGGNCCCCTGGATCCNTCNNTGCAGGCANGNGGNTTGATTCGTCTGAATTCCGGANGNATCAGTCTGTTCACAACCTCATTCACCCTTGATCCCAAGGCACCNAACGTTGCGGTGTTCACCCCTTCTCTCGGTCTTGTNCCCTTCGTCGATATCGCCATGCGNTCCAGGGTTTCCGACAGCGTNAGCATCGGCACCGGTGACAATGCCACCACGGCCAANGTGTTCGACACCAANGGCATGGGAACNGCTTCTCTCGGTGGAGGGCAGTTGCGCCTGGTCAAGGTCACCGTNGAGGTGACCGGACCCGCCAANCAGCTGGTCAGNGATCTTCGCGANAGACGACTGGGNACCGGTCTGCAANTGCGCAGTTCCCCTCCTCTCTCTGAATCNCAGCTNCTGTCNCTGATCGGTGGCAACTCCCTGGCCGGACTCGCTGATGGTGGTGGCAGNGCNGCNCTGGCGACGGTGGTCGGACAGTCACTGCTCTCTCCTGTTCTCGGCACGCTCACGGATGCGATGGGACAGCGGATGCAGATCGCCCTTTTCCCCACCTATGTCACCCCGGAAGTGAAATCGGAGAAGGANCGCACCTCCGGCCAGGTTCCGCCGACATTCACTNTGGTGACTGANATCGGGGTGGATGTGACCGACAANTTTGATTTCTCCGTTCTGGCTGCNCCCAACAACAGCGATGTGCCGGAGCAGGGNTCGGTNACCTATCAGCTGACGCCCAACACCAGNATTTCCGGCTCCATCGACACCAATGGAACCTGGCANAGCCAGCTGCAGGTGTTCTTCCGCTTCTGACCGATGCAGTGTGATCAGGTGATCGGNATCGATCTGGGTGGNACAGCGATCAAGCTGGGTCGATTCAACTGCGCCGGAGAGTTGCTCGCGGAGCTGCAGGTCTCGACTCCGCAACCCGCCGTGCCTGGGGCNGTGACCATGGCGCTTTGTGAGGCTGTGGAACAGCTNGACCCAGACCGTCAGGCTTCCGTNGTGGGAGTCGGTCTGCCAGGACCGATGGATCCGGCTGCCAGGGTGGCCAGGATCTGCATCAATCTGCCGGGCTGGGAGAACGTGCCGCTCGCNGAGTGGATGGANTCAAGGNTGGACCGCGCTGTNACNCTTGCCAATGACGGNAACTGNGCAGTGGTTGGGGAAGCCTGGCTCGGTGCCGCNAGAGGTTTCANCGATGTCGTTCTCCTCACGCTCGGAACCGGAGTGGGCGGTGGAGTGATTCTCANCAACCAGCTGTTCACCGGTCANAACGGTGCCGCGGCGGAACCGGGCCTGATCGTTGTNCAGCCGGATGGTCCGGCCTGCAACAGCGGCAATCANGGTTCGCTGGAACAATATGCAAGCATCGCCGCGCTTCGGCGGCTNTGTGATCGNGAGCCANNGCAGCTCTCCGCNCTGGCCGATGCAGGNGACTCCGAAGCCATTGCGATCTGGTCCAGGTANGGNTCCCGACTCGGTGTGGGAGTTGNATCTCTCGTNTANCTGTTCACTCCGCAGCTGGTGCTGCTTGGTGGCGGTCTCNCCGGAGCGATCCACCATTTCCTGCCGGCGGTGCAGGACGAGGTNGATGCCCGAGTCCAGGNGGTGTCCCGCGAGGGACTGAAAATTCTGCCCTGTGCCCTCGGTAACGGGGCAGGACGGCTGGGAGCGGCNCGGCTGGCNCTGCAGAGGCTGGGCGGGATGATGCCATCTGTGTGAAAGGTCTGTGATGTCCCCCGTTCCAGAGCCCTCCGCAGAATTGCTGCAACGCGCCGGAGCTGTTCGAAGCGCCGCTGTGGATCTGGGGCAGACCGACGATGCCCAGCGTGCAGGGGCGCTTCTGTCGATGGGTGATGCCCTTGCGGACCATGCGGATCGCATCGTGGCGGCCAATGGCGAGGATCTTGATCGCTCGGCTGCGGAGGGCCTGGCGCCGGCATTGCTGGCGCGGCTGAAGCTGAATGAAGCCAAACTCCACGGTGCTGTCGAGGGCGTGCGCAAGGTGGCCTCCCTGCCCGATCCTCTCGGGCGCCGGCAGCTGCACCGGGAGCTGGACGCAGGCCTTGTGCTTGAGCGGGTGACCGTTCCCCTGGGTGTTGTGGGTGTGATCTTCGAAGCCAGGCCCGATGCCTTGATGCAGATCGCTTCCCTGGCGATCCGTTCTGGGAACGGGGCCGTGCTGAAAGGCGGCAGTGAGGCCCGCCTCACCAATGAGGCCGTGATGGCTGCCCTGAAAGCTGGTCTGGCTGTCAGTTCTGTGCCACCCGATGCACTCGCACTGCTCACGACGCGTCAGGAAAGCCTTGCGCTGCTTCGCCTTGATGGGCTTGTGGATCTGATCATTCCCCGGGGAAGCAATGAGCTGGTGCGCTTCATTCAGGACAACACCCGGATTCCTGTGCTCGGTCATGCCGACGGCATCTGTCATCTCTATGTCGATGCGGCTGCTGATGTGGCGATGGCCGTACGTGTGGCGGTCGACAGCAAGGTTCAGTATCCAGCTGCCTGCAACGCAATCGAGACCCTTCTTGTGCACCGGTCTGTCGCACCTGCTTTTCTGGCCGCGGCCCTTCCTGCCTTCGCTGCAGCTGGTGTGAGTCTGCGTGGGGATGCCGACAGCCTTGCCCTTGGCGTGGCCGAAGCTGCCGGCGAGGACGACTGGAACACGGAGTACCTCGACCTGATCCTTGCTGTGAAGCTGGTTGATGATCTCGACGAGGCCTGTGCTCATATCCGTCGATATGGTTCCCGACATACGGATGTGATCGTCACCGCTGATGAGGCGGCGGCCGCAAGATTCCTTGCGGTTGTTGACAGCTCAGGGGTCTATCACAACTGTTCCAGCCGTTTTGCGGATGGTTTCCGCTATGGGTTCGGTGCTGAAGTGGGCATCAGCACCCAGACGCTTCCGCCCCGGGGGCCCGTTGGGCTAGACGGTCTGGTGACCTACCGGTATCGACTGCGGGGGGATGGACACATAGCCGGGGACTATGCCGTTGGTGAACGTCAGTTCAGCCATCAGGACCGACCGCTCTGATGGATGCTCTGCATGTCCGTGATCTCCGTCTCTGGGCCCACGTCGGCGTTCTGGAAAGCGAGCGCCGGGATGGCCAGTGGTTTGCCCTTGATCTGAGTTTTCAACTGGATCTCGCCGCTGCTGCAGCTGATGATGATCTGAGTGCAACCCTGGATTACAGCGAGGCGATCATCGCGTTGCAGGATCTGGCCCGCACGATCCGTTGCCTCACCATCGAACATTTCAGTGAACAGGTTCTGGATCGGCTCGAGGCCTTGTACGGATCGGTGCCCACCTGGCTGCAGCTGTGCAAATGCTCCCCCCCCGTCGCGGGCTTCACGGGCACGGTCATGGTGGAGAGGTCCCGTCATGGAGCCACCGCACCTTGGCGATGAGACCGCTCGTTCTGGTTCACGGGCTTTGGGACACTCCCAGGCTTTTCGTGCGGCTGGTCCAGCATCTTGACCAGCCGGAACGGCCTCTGCTGATTCCCCATCTGCCCCATGGACTTGGTGTGGTCCCTCTGCGGCAGCTGGCGAGCCAGCTGGATCGTCACATTCAGGATCGCTTTGGAGCGGATGTGATGGTGGATCTGCTTGGTTTCTCGATGGGTGGTGTCATCGGCCGAATCTGGTTGCAGGAGCTGGGAGGGGCTGCACGCACATCACAGTTCTTCAGTGTGGGCAGTCCACAGCAGGGAACACTGACAGCACTCCCGATTCCCAGACGGTTGCTCGCCGGTGCTGCTGATATGAAAATGGGCAGTTCCCTGCTGCAGGATCTCCGCAGCGGTTCAGGTGCTCTCGATGACCTGAACTGCCGAAGTTATTTCTGTCGGTGGGATCTGATGGTCTGTCCTGGCTGGCGGGCTGTGCTGCCCATGGGGTCACGACGTGAACTGCCCGTGTGGACCCATCAACAGCTGATGGGTCACTCTGCTGCCCTGGAGCCGATTGCCAGGGATTTAAGGGAATCAGTTCAGGCTGTGAGCAGACCCGAATGACGAATCAGTGCTTCGCTGCTTGCCGGTCGTCCGCGGAAGGCTTCGAACACCTCCGATGGTGAGCGGCTTCCACCCAGGCTGAGAACGGTGTCCCTGAAACGGGCTCCGGTGGATTGAACCTGCTCTTCCTGATCGAGTCCCGCCTCCTCAAAAGCGGCGAAGGCGTCAGCACTGAGCACTTCAGCCCATTTGTAGGAGTAGTACCCGGCGGAATAACCTCCCGCAAAAATGTGTCCGAAGGCACAGAGGAAGTGATCCCCCTCGATCGGTTCCATCACCGCGGTTGTGGTGGCGATCCCCCTCCTCATCTGGTCGGGTGTCAGATCGAGATCAGGCGTCCACTGGCTGTGCAGACGCATGTCCGTCAGCGCGAAGTGCACCTGACGAAGTGTTGACAGGCCGGCATTGAAGGTGCGGCTGGTGCACAGCTTTTGAAATTCCTCTTCGGGCAGGGCTTCTCCGGTCTGCCAGTGGCGTGCCATACCCATCAGTGTGGTGCGGTCCAGACACCAGTTCTCCATGAACTGGCTCGGCAGCTCAACCGCATCCCATTCCACGTTGCTGATTCCAGCCGCTTCCGGCTCTTCCACGGTGGTGAGCATGTGCTGCAGACCATGACCGAATTCATGGAACAGGGTCTCCACCTCCTCAAAGCTCATCAGACTCGGCGCATCTCCAACGGGCGGCGTCTGGTTGCAGATCAGGTAGGCAACCGGCAGTACACGGGTTCCATCACTTCTGGTGCTCAGCCCCAGACAGTCGTCCATCCAGGCGCCTCCCCGTTTGCTGGCCGGACGGCTGTAGGGGTCCAGGTAGAAGCTGGCCAGGGGTGTGCCGTTGCTGTCGGACACACGGAAATAGCGAACATCCTTGTGCCAGATGGGAGCTTCCCCATCGGCAGGTTCGATCACGATGTCAAACAGACGTTTGCAAACCCCGAACAGTCCTTCAAGGACCTGTGGAAGAGGAAACCAGGGACGAAGGGCTTCCTGATCGAGATCGAAGCGTTCCCGGCGAAGTTTCTCTGACCAATAGGTCAGATCCCAGGGCGCCAGATCAGCCGCTTCGGGAGCGTCGTGTTGCCCGGCGATCTTGCGGAGATCATTGAGTTCCTGCTCGGCTGTGGGAAACGCAGCAGCGCGCAGTTCCTCGAGGAGAGCTTCAACAGCAGGAACATCATCAGCCATTTTCCCGGAAAGACTGAGGTCTGCCCAGTGGGCATAACCCAGTCGCTCAGCCTGCTGGCGTTTCAGCTTGAGGATCTCCTCGATCAGAGCCCTGTTGTCGAGATCTCCGCTGCTGGCTCGTCCGACATGGGCTCTGTAGGCGGTTTCCCTCAGGGAGCGGCTGTCGGCATGGGTGATGAAGGGGATGTAGCGCGGCATGTCCAGCCCAATCAGCCAGGGACCGTCCGCTGCTGATGCGCCCGTGTCTCCCGCATCGCGGGCAGCAGCGGCCAGAGCCTCCAGAGCCCGCTGGGGAAGACCGGACACCTCCTCCTTTTGCGTGAGCTTCAAGGTCCACTGCTGTGTGGCATCGAGCACGTGGTTGCCAAAACTGGTGGAGAGGGCTGCCAGGCGTTCACTGGCTTCGTTGAAGGCGGTTTTCTCCTCGCCTGTCAGGGCGACACCGCGTTGCTGCATCGACAGCAGTTCGGACTTGAGAATCCGAACGCGGGCAGGGGTGAGTGGTTCCGCAGGAGCATCCCTGAGACGGGTGAGAGCCGCATGCACTGTTTGGCTTTGACCGAGTCTGTTGCTCAGACGCACAACCTCAGGCTGCTGCTCCGCGTGGGCAGCTCTCAGTTCAGATGAATTACAGACACCGTTGAGGTGAGAAACCACGCCCCAGCTCCAGCGAAGTCGTTCACCGATCAGTCGAAGGGGCTCCATCACGGTTTCCCAGGCCAGAGGCGACTCGGTTTCGAGTGTCGCCGCCAGCCGCTTTTCAAGATCGGTGAAGTCCGTGTCCAGCTGGCGCAGCAACTGGGGGATGTCACGCTTCACCAACTCCGGTGTGATCGCGGAGTAGTCGGGCAATCCCTCTCCTCGGAGAAGGGGGGAGATGGCAATGGTCTGGGTCATGTCAGCCGATGAGGAATTGCTGGGATAGGGCTTCGGTTGATGCCTCGTAGAGGTCCATGGCGATGCGGGGCCAGACACCGATGACCAGGGTCGGCACCAACAGACTGAGTCCGATCACCAGTTCCCGCGGGCGCATGTCGGCAACGCTGGCCAGTGCAGGAATCCTGGGACCGAAGAAAACACGGCGGCACATCGACAGCAGGTAGATCGGTGTCAGCACGAGGCCGATGGCCGCGAGCAGAACGGTGATCGAACGGAAAAGGGAGGTGAAAGCCTCCTGACTGGTGATTCCGAGAAAGATGGTGATCTCACTGATGAAGCCGCTCATGCCAGGCAGTGCAAGAGACGCTAAGGAGCTGGCGAGAAAAAAGGCGAAGGTGATCGGCAGAGCTTTGGCAAGGCCTCCCATGTTTGGGATCGAGAGCGTCTTGGTGCGTTCGTAGAAACAGCCCGTGACGAAGAACATCGCCGCAGCGATCAATCCATGGCTCACCATCTGCAGCATGGCGCCGCTGATCCCAAGAGCATCAACAGCACCGATGCCGACCAGAACGAATCCCATATGGCTGACGGAGCTGCAGGCGATGCGGCGTTTGACGTTGTCCTGCGCAAAAGCGTTGAGCGCGCCGTAGACGATGTTGACAATCCCAAGAATCACAAGAGCGGGAGCCAGGGTGAGATGGGCTTCCGGAAGCATCTGAACGTTGAAGCGAAGCAGGGCATAGCCGCCCATCTTCAGCAGCACTCCTGCGAGAAGCATTGAAACCGGAGCATTGGCTTCACCATGGGCGTCTGGAAGCCAGGTGTGGAGGGGGAACATCGGAAGTTTCACCCCGAATCCAACCAGAAATCCCAGGTAGCAGAGAATTGCGAAACCTCCTCCCGGCGAGCGGGAAGCAAGCTCACTGAGATTCAGTGTGAACTGATCACCTGAAAGGGCCAGTGCAAGGCCGCTGATCAGGATCAGCAGTGATGCCAGAGCTGTGTAGAGAATGAATTTGGTGGCTGCGTATTGCCGGTTCTGACCGCCCCAGATGGCGATCAGCAGATAAACAGGAACAAGCTCCAGCTCCCAGGCCAGAAAGAACAGCAGAAAATCCTGAGATAGGAAAACCATCCCCTGGGCTGAGGCCTGAACAAGAAGAAGTCCGTAATAAAGGCGTGGCTTGCGTTTGACCGACCAGCTCGCTGCGACGGAGAGAAGAGTCACCAGACCGCTCAGCACCACAAGTGGAGCTGAAAGTCCATCGGCGCCGAGAGACCATTCGAGTCCAATCGCTGGGAGCCAGCTGACGCGCTCCACGAGCTGAAGGCTGTCCAGTGAAGGATCAAAGCGGGTCGCGAACACTCCCATCATCAGGAGCAGATCCACGAGCAGCACGATCAACGTGACGTTGCGTGCCCAGGGGGAGAGCTCGCCATCACGAGCGGGGAGAAGGGGTAAAGCCAATGCCGCCGCCGCCGGCAGCAAAACGATGAGGGACAACCAAGGGAAGGCATCTGATGAAGCGATTTGCCCTAACCCAGCGTCCATTTCTTGTCTGCGATCTTTAACAAAGCTAACAGGTTTGCCTGCTGCGATTAGGTTGTTTTACTCATCATCCATGGGCTGCCAGTGGCTGCCGGCGGTCTGCAGGTTGAGCAATGGGGCGCGACTTGCAACGTCATTGGCTTCCCAGGCCCTGACCATGGCCCTGCTGACTGCCGGTCCGTTTTCTTCAGTACACAGGGCCAGGATGCTTGGGCCGGCTCCGCTGATTGCGCACCCCCACGCCCCCGCCTCAACAGCAGCCTGCTTCACCTGATCTCCTCCTTTGATCAGCCTCCAGCGGTAGGGCTCGTGAAGTCGGTCATGCATACCGTCGGAGATCAGGTCTCCGTTTCCGGTTCGCAGGCCCTGAAGAAGCAGTGTGAGAGCGCCGAGATTGACAACGGCATCACTNACAGGAATGGCCTTNGGCATGGCCCGCCTGGCTTCGCTTGTGCTCAGNCGGATGGAAGGAATCGCCACGACGGCTTTGACGNTNNCCATCCATTCGCAACGAACAACCCTCCANCGCTGGGANGCCGCTTTCGCNGTCATGCAGAGACCACCGAGAAGGGATGGCACCACGTTGTCCGGGTGTCCCTCNATATCGATGGCGAGTTCCAGCAGTTTCTCCTTGCTNAGCGGTTCACCCAACAGGGCATTCGCTCCCATCAGTCCGGCCACGATTGCGGTGGCACTGCTTCCGAGTCCGCGNGCGGGNGGTACAGCCAGACGCACCCTNGCCTCGATNGCGACAGGTTCGAGGCCNGCGGTTTTCCAGACCCGTTGAGCTGCCCTGTANACAAGGTTTTCGGGNCCACCTCGGAGATGGTTTCCNTCGCTCCCTTCGATGATGAGTTCGAAGCGCTCGCCGCTTCCTTCAATCCGCCTCATGGCGAAACGGTTGTTNAGGTCAAGGGCCGCACCGAGACAGTCAAATCCCGGTCCGAGGTTGGCTGTTGTCGCCGGTACGTCCACAACCACTTTCTGACCGATGCGCGGCTGCGCCATCGCTAATCCTTATCTCAGGACAGTGTCCCACCTGACTCAGCAAGCATNCGGGCCCTGCAGGCTGCGCTGAACAGTCCCGCCTGCGGNTCGATCACGGCAGAGACCTGTAATCCGCAGATGAAATCNCTGAACCGACCTTTGTCNCGCATGGATTCGAGAAAACATGNGGACNTCAGACCCTGCAGCTGTTTGGCAGCCGTGCCTCCCCCNACCCAGAGCCCGCCGCTGCAGAGTTCCTGCAGGGCGAGATCTCCTGCTGCNGNTCCATAGGCCGANAGCCAGACCTGAAGAGCGTCTTGCATCAGAGCATCGCCAGATGCGGCCGCCAGACTGGCCTGNGCNGGCAGATCAANGGCGATGTCATGACGCCATTTCTCTGCGACTCCNNGNAGNGGATGCCCCTCCGCACCGGGNTGGTGAAGCAGCCAGTTGGCNACATGTCCCAGCCCTGTTCCGCTCACNACCCNTTCGATCGACAGGCGCTCCAATCCGAGATCTTTCTTGATCCAGAGGGCCAGCTGCCATTCCTGCTCCGATCTNGGTGCGAATTCCCNGTGCCCTCCCTCACTGGGGAGAGCNATCAGNCCATCGCAGGTCCTGANCCCATGGGCCATGCCAAGACCGGTACCGGCTCCCAGNATTGCCAGGGGTCCATCGTCGGTGTTTCCTTCCTGCAGAGTGNTTTGCTGATCCGCNGAAAAATGTTCCAGTCCATAGATCAGAACAGCGAAATCATTCACCAGTTCCAGCTGGAGCATTGATGCNGCAGCTGCNAGATCCNCCGCCTGCAGTTTCCAGGGCAGGTTGGTGATCTNGGCCCGCTGNTCCCGCACCGGACCNGCCACGGCGATGCAGCCGTGCTCAGGAGCTCTCAGCTGCTGCGGACGATCGCTCAGAAAGGTCAGGAGCATNGGTTCCAGCGATGACCANTCTCTCGATACAAAACGCNTGCTGTGNAGAAGNGAGAGGNNCTGATCCTTCAACCCGTANAGNGCCAGAAGNGTNTTGGTTCCACCCATNTCTCCGGCCAGGATCGTGGTGGCGTCCATTGGGGTTGTGGACTGCTGCTGTTGTCAGACTGATGAAGCAGCTGCAGTCACGCAAGGAGACAGTCCGGATTCGCTCCGCTCTTCCGGTGAATTTCAGTCGAAGAAACCGAGGGGGAGTGGTCCCCAGGTCTCGCTGGGTCTGTCCTGATCGCTTTGTCCGCTGATCAGGATGCCTTCACTCAATCCATGCTCAATTCTGATCCGGATCGAACCTGTTTTCTGATTGGCCTTGAGATAAACAGGGCCACTTGCTTGCGTGGAGTCGACAACGTCCATGGGTTCCCATCTCAGGCTTTGCTCCAGTGATCGCAGCTCTTTTAGTGCCCTGTCCGCGGATGTTGCCATCACGCCCACAGTGAACCAGTCCATGAGACGCATCCGCGCTGAAAGTTCCTCACTGATGCGTTGTCGTTCAGCGGAAGAGAGCATCGGAGCGGACCGCAGCCGGCAGAGTTGGGCAAGAGTTGTTGTCATTCAGCCGAAGGTTTGATGTCATCACAACGCTGCTGATCCGCTGTGACGGCTGAGCGGATCAGCTCATCGAGGGGAATCTCC
>NYUU01000101.1 GCA_002684175.1 Synechococcus sp. CPC35 | reverse complement strand
CAACCAGAACGGTTTATTGGATCGATCTGACGAATTGATCGCACAAATTCCAGCTGATCTTGGCTTGCGGGATTCGGTCCTCGACAAAGCCATCCGAAAGGCTGATTTTGTCTGACTTTGTGTCAGGTGTTTCAATGCCGCAAATTCATAACCCAATGCTCTTTTTTTACATTTAATCTTCTGGCCTCGAACAGGTTGCGTCGTGGACCCCCGGACACTCCCGCTTGGTCAACGCATCGCCTTGCTTGTGAAAGCGCTTGATGGAGCGGAGAAAACCAATCAAGCCCTCGCCACCTGTGCGGACGGGGAGGAAATGGTGGCCATCCTGCTGGGGGCTTCCGCGAAGCTTGGTCTCGGGCTGACCCGTCGGGATCTGATGCAGACCCCCCCGATCAGGGACTGGATCTGGTTCAAGAACAACGACCCCTTGCTGACGGTCGGCGATGCCAAGCCCCGCTATCAGCAGAGGAAGGGGGCGGACGAACCGTCGTCCCCTGCTCTGCCGCGGAAACGGTTCCTCGGTTTGTTCTGATCCCGGACCGGCTGCGGACAAATCCATCGGCTCCCACCACAATCTGGTAGCGAGCAATCGTTCACCGGTGAATGCTTCCCGTTGTCACCACTGGGTCATCGGGGATGTGCACGGTTGTCATCGGGCTCTTCTGGAATTGCTTGCGGTTCTCCCCGCGGATGATCATCTGGTGTTCTGCGGTGATGTGATCAACCGCGGTTCCAGGATTGAGGAATCGATGCTGCTGGTCTGGGATCTGATGCGATGCGGTCGCGCCACCTGGCTAAGGGGCAACCACGAGCAGGAACTGATCGATGCTCTGCAGACGAACAAGCATTCCGGTTCCAAGGCACTGCTTCGTCAGGACACCTGTCAGCAACTGGGTGAGGAGGGATGTCGGGATTGGTTGCATCGTCTCAATCAACTGCCGCTCGTGTTCAGGGGCGACGGCTGGAGCGCAACCCATGCGGGCTTCACCGCATCCGGGCAGCCGGATCTCTCCATCAGGGAATCGTTCTGGAAGACCTATGACGGACGCTTCGGTCGTGTGGTGATCGGCCATACCCCAAGACCCCAGGTCGAGCGGCATGAACGCATTGTCCTGATCGACACCGGTGCCGTCTATGGCGGTCTTCTATCGGCGTTCTGCCCCGAAACCGATGCTGTCGTGCAGGTGCTCGGTGAATTTGCTCAGAAACCTTATCCCCGGGCCAAGGATCTGAAGCGTGTTCCTGCGGTTCTGGCCGGAGATCCAGGCTCTTGCTGACCCTGTATCGCAGCAACAGGGCTGAGTTCCTGGCCCAGTTGCTGTCACGACAGTTGCTGGAGCAGCCGCCTGGGCCGCTCGAGACCCTTGAGGTGATGGTGAACACCTGGCCCACGAGTCGATGGCTCGGCGAGCGGATCGCGGCCGCCAACGGCATCAGCTCTCTTGTGCGGTTTCCTTTCCCCGGCAGCCGCCTGCGTCAATTGGTTCGCCAGGTTCTGGAGCTGCCCATTCAGGAGGAGGATCCCTGGCGGGCGGGCCGTCTTGTCTGGACCGTTCTGGATCGGCTGCCTGAACTTCTCGCCATGCCGGCAGGGGAGAGGCTTCGTTTCTGGCTGGAACAGCGGGAGGGTCATGGCACCGGCCTGAGCCGGGATCGTTGGCAACTGGCCCGCTCGATCGCGGATGCCTTTGATGATTACGGGCTCTATCGGCCTGAGCTGCTGGAACAGTGGCGTCAGCCTCAGCCGGCGGATGACTGGCAACCCATGCTCTGGCGGATGCTGGCTGATCGGCTGCCTCGGCCACCCTTCGGTCTTCAGGTTCGTGATGCCGTCGGTCGTTTGCAGCGGGGAGAGATCGAGCCTGATGCCCTGCCTGCACGCCTGCGTTTGTTTGGAATCAGTGCTCTGGCACCGGTTCAGGTGGAGCTGATTCAGGCGTTGTCAGGCCTGCTGGATGTTGAGGTGTATCTGCTCACTCCCTGTCCTGATCTCTGGCAACGCAGCGGCAGTCGTCGTGATCAGCTCGGGGAGGGCTGGGTCGATCCACCCGATGGCGACTGGCTTGAGCAGGCCCCCAGGCTCGAGGCGATTCTCGGCCGGATGGGTGCTGAATTTCAGCAGCTGCTGGAGGGATCCGGTGATGTTCAGCTGGGAGAACGACGGGAAGGTGATCTGTTTGCGGCTCCCGTGGCGATGGCTGCGGCGGATCAGCGGGATGCATCGTTGCTGGAGCAGCTGCAAGAGCAGCTGGTGGATCCCGATGGGGGCGACAGCCTGATCCGTTCTCCAGAGGATCAGTCATTGCTGTTTCAGGCAGCCCCAGGCCCCTGGCGTGAGGTGCAGCTGGTTCGCGATCGCATTTTGCAGTGGCTGGCCGCCGATCCCGATCTCGCGCCCCGCGATGTGTTGGTGATGACTCCGCAGATTGAGCGCTATGCCCCTTTGCTGCATTCGCTGTTCAATGATGCAGGAGCGACTGGAGTGGAGCTCCCCTGGCGCCTGACCGACCGCAGTCAGCAGAGCAGCCCTGGCCTTTCGATGGCCATGCTCAGCCTGCTGGAGCTGGCCGCCGGACGCCTCACCGCATCAGGGCTTGAGCGGTTGCTGGCCAATCCGGCCCTCCAGCAGCAGCAGGGACTCAGTGCTGAGGAATGCGTTTTGATCAGCCGTGCCTTGCAGCGCACCGGCTTTCGCTGGGGGTTGGATCGGCGGGAGCGTGGCGGGGATGAAATCCACAGCCTGCGTTGGAGTTTGGATCGCTGGATGCTTGGACTGGTGCTTCCCGCTGAGGATGGTCTGGCAGCGTCCGGTGCTGCTCCCTTTCAGCAGGATCTGGATCCGGAGCGGCTGGTGCGGTGGTGGTCGCTGCTTGATCGTCTGGCCCGGATGCTGGATCAGCTCAGGCGGCCACAGACCTGCTGCAGCTGGGTTTCGCTGCTGCAATCGCTTCTGCAGGAGCTGTTCCAGGACGGTGGTGCCTGGAGTGGTGAGTTGCAGGCCTGGACGACGGCACTGGATGAGTGGCGGCAGAGAGGGGAGGACTGTGTGCTGGATCTTGATGCGGCTGTCGCCCTTGAAGTGCTTCAGGAAGCGCTGTCAGTGGACAGCGGCCGCTTCGGTCATCGCAGCGGCGCGCTCACCATCAGTGCCCTTGAACCGATGCGGGCGATTCCCCACAAGGTGATTGTGCTGATGGGCCTGGATGGTTCCGATTTCCCCCGGCCGAACCGACGTCCTGGTTTCCACCTGCTGGAGCAGAAGCGNTGGCTGGGTGATCCACGGGGCAGTGATCAGGACCGCTATGTCCTGCTTGAAGCGCTGATGTCAGCGCGNCGTCACCTGTTGATCAGNTGGTGCGGACGNCTGGAACGCACCGGCGAGGAGCAGCCGCCNGCTGCNCCGGTGGAGCAATGGCTGTCGCTGCTGCAGGACCANCTCCAGCGTGGTGGTGGCTGCATNGANGGACTGCTGCTGNANCCGGCCCCGAGTCCCCTGGCTCGGGAGAATTTCCGCAGCGANGNACCCCTCAGTTGCGACCGGCGNCAGNTGGAGGCGAGGAACTGGCTTGATCGGNACCGTGCTGAGCCNNCCATGGGNCTGGCCTGGCCGATGCTNTGGCACGANCCTGCCGAGGANGAGGCNGGAGATGCCNCTGATTCTCCGGATGCAGAGGCTCTGCTGGCCTGGCTGACTCAGCCGCAGAAGGCCTGGCTGCGTCAGCGGGGGTTGCGTCCCGGTGATGCGATTGATCCCGTTGAGGATCTTGAGGCACTGGAACTGGATGGTCTGCAGCGCTATCAGTTGCTGGAGCGCAGCCTGGAACAGCATCTGGTGGAGGGCACCACACCGGACTGGCAGCGTGATCTGGAAGGACAGGGAGTGCTTCCCTTCGGGGCTGGTGCTTCCCTGGAGCAGCAGGAGTTGATGCAGCGCTGGCAGGCATTGGAGCGTCAGCTCGACAGCCTTGGTCCTCGTCATCGTCAGATGCCCTCGCTTGAGGGGATTCCCACCTCATTGCTGTTCGCGGGAGACACCCATGTGGTGGTTCAGCCAGGCAATCTCAGTGCTGCCGGAGTGATGCGCGGCTGGCTGCAACATCTGCTGCTGTGCAGTGATGGGCTTGCTCCTGCTGGTGGCAGTGCCGTGGTTGCCCGCAGTAGTCGCGTCGCCGGTGCCGAGCTGTTCCTTCGCTGGCGTCCGATTGAGGCGGTTGAAGCCCGGGATCTGCTCTGTCAATTGCGCGGCCTGGCGAAACAGGGGCTCCAGCTTTGCTGGCCAGTGCCACCCAAGAGCGGATGGCAGATGGTCTGGAAGGAGAGAAAAAAACCGGGTTCGGCAGAGGCTTCGTTTCGTGCGGCCTGGATCGAAGAACGCGAGTCCGCTGTGATGCAGCTCTGCTTTGGGGCCGAGACAGGCGCTGATCAGCTGATTGATCATCCAAGTTTTGTCCAGGCCTGTCGTTTGGTTTACGACCCGATTCTCAACATGCTCAGCTCCTGAGGCTGCCGCTTCAAGAACCAGCTGCCCATGCAAGAGCAGTGCAGACAATCAGAGCGCTTAAAATCGAAATTAGAAAATTCAACAGCTGAGTTTCCAGCTATGGCCTGAACGTAATGGGCGGTTGTAGACCCAGCAAGCGATATTCCAATGCGTGTGTTGGATCGGCAGTACTTGGGTTATTTGATCCCTCGAAATATCAGGAATGCTTCTAGTGATTAATTGATATGGTAAAGATGATTTGGAGCCATGAGCAATTCGATTATGAAAATTATGTTTGCAGTCTGAATAACTTTTTAACGATGTTGTTTCAAGTGCGTCTTGGGTCTTGAGCGTGAATTGGCGGTTTTAACTTCTGGCTCTCATGATTTTCAGGCTTGGATTGTTGTTTGCTGATCAATTAAACGATTCTGTTTTCGTGTATGTTCTCGATTTGATTGACTGTTAATCCTCCTGTTGAGAAGTAATCAGCCTTTTCAAGGTAAGTTTCATTGACCGGGGTGTTGATGTTTTTGTTGGAAAGGCTGTCTTCGCTGAAAAAGGTCATTTTGTAGTCGATATCTGATCTGGTTTTTCCGTTGTGTCTTGTGGAGATGGAGTGCGCTGTGATTTGCATTGATCCACGATTGCCCGACAGCGAACTTGCTCGCGTCATTGAGCCTTGTTTGGGTCCGATCAGTTTGTCAGTTGCTTTCTGAAACTTTCCGTCGCAATTTGCGTCGCGATAGATGGTTAGTCGCTTCCGTTTGATGAAAAAGAACCCGCATTCCACCGCTTCGATGGTATTTCGTCCGTCTTTATCGATCACCCATGTTCCCTTGGCTGATCGTTTGTTGGCCCGTTTTGTGGTCAGCCACTGCCCGCTTCCTCCCATTCGATAGGTGGATGTGGATCTTGATCCGCTTGATCTGTTTTCACCGTTGAGGATTTGTTGCTGTAAGTCGTCAAGCAGATCGTTGATTGCCATCTGTTGTGATTATTTTGTGTAAGTTTAACACATAATTTTTTTGCTTTTGTGAATCTCTGGCTGTTGTTTATTGCTTTGCATGCTCCGGAACAGCCTTGGATGAGCCGCTTTTCCAAATGGAAGTCGCAGCGTTGAATGAGCTGAGGAGAATTCTGATCAGAATCACTCCATGCCTCAACGCTTTGACGCCAACACTTACCCGCTCACGTCCGGCGTGCGATTGCTTGAGGCCAGTGCCGGCACGGGCAAGACCTTTGCCC
>NYUU01000100.1 GCA_002684175.1 Synechococcus sp. CPC35 | reverse complement strand
CCGCACGATCACAGACAAAGTTGTGCTCCGTGCCGTGGGAATCACCGTGGCGTCCCTGCTCTTCGTACTCGTCATGGCCCTGTTGCTGAGCATCGCCAGCAACCTCAACGGTGAGGACCCTTTCACGTTCCTGGAGATGCTCTTCACCTGCGTCTCCGCATTTGCGACGGTGGGACTTGACCTTGGAGTGACCTGCGAGCTCGGGCGTTTCGGTCAGGCTGTGCTGCTGGTGGGAATGTTTGTTGGACGCCTTGGAATCCTTCTCCTGCTCAGCGCCATCTGGGAGGCGATGGCCTGGAATCAGATACAACTGCATCGGCAGAATCGCGTTGGCTACCCCAGGGATGATCTGTATGTCTGACGTCAGTCCCAAGGGATCGGAAACATGAGCGAATGGTGGCACTGGCGCCCCTTGCAGGGCAGCGAGCGGCTGGGTTTCGCCGTCGTTGGAGTCGGACGTTTCGGAATCGCCGTCTGCCGCGAACTGCTCCAGAACGGTGCTGATGTGCTGGCCGTGGACCGTTCGGAACGCGCTGTGAATGAACTCCGTCAGCTGGAGCCGAGCGTTGAGGCAAGAGTGGTGGACTGCACGGAGGAAGAGTCGCTGCGCGAGGCGGGTGTGCTGGAAATGGGAACCGTTGTGGTGGCGATCAGCGAACCGATTGAGGCGAGCATCACCGCCACCCTGATCGTCAAGGACAGTGACGGCAGCAAGGTGAAACAGGTGATCGCCAGGGCCACCAGTGAACTGCACGAAAGGATGCTGAAACGGGTGGGTGCCGACCGGGTGATTTTTCCGTCGAGGATGCAGGGCGAACGTCTCGGGCTGGAACTGGTGCGCCCGAATCTCATGGAGCGGTTGGCCCTTGACGAGCAACATTGCATCGAAGAGATCAAAGTGCCGGATTCCTTCGTTGGTCAGTCCCTGCGCGATCTCAACCTGCGCATGAACTTCCGCGTGAACGTCCTGGCTGCTGGTCCCCAGAGCAACCTGACGGTCAATCCTCCGGCCTCGCATGTGCTGGAGGGTGGCCATCTGCTCGTGGTGATGGGCCTCATGGAAGATCTGCAGCGCCTTCCAAAGACCTGATCAGATGCGTTGTCTAGGGCTGATGAGCGGCACCAGCGCAGACGGCGTTGATGCCGTTCTCGCAGACTTTCAAGGTCGTCCCGCTCAGCCGCGCTGGCGGATCATCCGTCACCACCACTGTCCTTATCCCGATGCCCTCAGACGCAAGGTGGTCTCCGCCGGCCAGGGGGAGCCTCTCAGCGCAGAAGCGTGGCTGAATCTGGCAGAGGCGATCACAGAGACCCAGGCGAAAGCCGTTCTCAGCTGCGATCCGAATGGGGAGTCACAGCTGATTGGATGTCACGGCCAGACCCTCTGGCACCGACCACCCCAAGCTGACCAACGCGGTGCAAGCTGGCAGGCCCTCCAGGCTCCCCTGCTGTCTCAACTGACAGGACGGCCGGTGATCCATGACTTCAGGGCGGCCGATCTGGCTCTGGGAGGACAGGGCGCACCGCTTGTACCTCGCGCCGATGCGGCACTGTTTGGAGGAACCGAAGGATGGCGTGCGCTGTTGAATCTCGGGGGGATCGCCAACCTGACCCTGATTCCACCCTGCTGCGGACCGGAGAGGCAGGCCGACGTTCTGGGGTGGGACTGCGGCCCGGCCAACAGTCTCATTGATCTGGCGGTGAGCCACTTCACGGACGGAAAGCAGACTTTCGACCGCGATGGAGCGATGGCAGCGGCAGGCAGCATCAGCGAGGAATGGATCACCCACTGGCTGAAGGAACCTTATTTTCAGAGGGATCCGCCCAAGTCAACCGGGCGGGAGCTGTTCGGGTTGGAGGATCTGCAACGGCGACTGCAAGAGCTGAACCGTGGCCAAAGCAATGCCGAAGATGTTCTGGCAACGCTCACCGGCTTCTCCGCGGAGGTTGTCGGCAACGAACTGAATCGATTGATGCTGCGATCCGGGATCCGCCCCCTGGAGCTGATCGTGGCCGGGGGTGGTCGCCACAACCCGACCCTGATGAGAGAACTACGGAAGCGATGCCGGGGAGTTCGATTGCTGACCAGCGACACGATGGATGTGCCGGCTGAGACACGTGAGGCGCTTGTTTTTGCGTTGCTGGCCTGGTGGCATGTCCGCCGCCACCCCGCCAATTCACCTCAGATCACTGGAGCGGAACGGGAGACGGTGTTAGGCGTGATGGTCAACCCAGCTTGAACTGGGTCGATCAGGGCTGTCGATAAAGACGCAAGCGCAGACGCCGTGGTGCTCCGCGCAGTCGTCGAGGCTGCTGAGCCTCAAGCGCGGAACGGATACGGTCTTCCTGACGGATCGAGCCTGACGCTGGCCGCACCGTTGATCGCTCTGATGAAAGCTCCGTTGATCGATCCGTTGATCGATCCGTTGATCGATCCGTGGCTTCGTGACGCTGCACACCCTGCTGGATCAGAACGCGGGCCATGTTGCTGACCGTTCTGGACTCCGACTCGGCGAGAGCCGCCAAACGGGCACAGAGATCCTCCGGCAACACCACCTGAATGCGAGGGGACTTGGGCTTCCCGCTGGATGACGTCTGACGGGTCGGCACGACCGGATCCCCAAAGGGAGTTTCAGCTACACAAAAGTGTACAGGGGTGGGCAAGGGTAGTATCCATGATTATGCTGAGGTCACTGGTTCTCTTCGGAGTACCCCACCATGACCAAATCCGTCTCAACCTCCCGTCGCAGTACAACTCGACGCACCGCCAACTCACGCAGCGCCACCTCGCGCAGCCGTGTTCCGCGCCGTCGCGCTGAAAACAGCGATGTGCTCGTTTCAGCTGTGATCAGCACTTACCTGCTGACCCATCTGCACCATGTGCTTCAGCGGGCTGAGTACCTCGCCGATCAGGAGGGCCGCAATTCCCAGGCTGCCAATTACGCCCAGCTGCGCAAAGTGCTCTGCATGGATGCCCGCAGCATGGAGGATGCTTCGGCTCTCGGTCAGGACGAAGCCTTTGAGCAGGCAGCCTGAGGCTCAATGCATCCATCCATGGCACGAACGCAGGGAATGGATAGTTTTTGAACAGTCGTCTGACTGGCCATGACAGACAACGCAGCAGCCCTCTATTCCCGCATCAGCAGCAGCCCGGAGACAACCCAGGCTCTGTTCCGTCAGGCCCTTCAGGATCCCTCTGGTGCCATGCGATCGATCTGCAGCCTTGGGGAAGAACTGGGTCTTCCAGTCACACCAGACGAAGTGCGAACACATCTGGCCGAACTGGATGACGACGAAAGCCAGCGCTGGCTTGTTAAGGCACGTGGCGGGCTTTGAGCTCAGTCATCTCAGAAAAACGCCCGGAGCTCTCGACTGGGGATGAAAGCAATGCCCGATCCGTGGAGCGCTGACGCCGTTCGTAACCGCCGCCGCCGGCCCAGCTGAAGAACAGGAGATAGCTGACGATGGCCAGACCTGCGGCCACCACGAGAGCCGCCAGCTGCTCGAGTTTCAGCACAACGTTCGCAGAGACTGTTCCTGCCCAGTCTGCCGACAGGGATGATGGGTGATCAATGCTTCTGACAGTTGCTGCGACTTGAGCGCGTCAGCAAGATTTACCCCACAGGCGAAGTTCTGCGGGACGTGACCTGGGAGGTCAAACCGGGGGATCGCATTGGGCTGGTGGGCGTCAATGGCGCGGGCAAGTCAACGCAACTGCGCCTGATCGCCGGCCATGAGGAACCCAGCGGGGGGCAGGTGGTTCGCCAGGGAGAACCCCGCATCGCCTATCTGCAGCAGGAATTTGATGTNAATCCTGATCGGACGGTGCGTCAGGAACTGTTTCAGGCCTTCGGCGAAGCAGCCAGCGTCCTGAACTCCCAGCGAAATGTGGAAGAAGCGATGGCNTCGGAACAGGCNGCTGCAGACCCGGATCATCTCGACCGGCTGATCCAGGAGCTTGGGAGTCTCCAGAGCCGCTTTGAAGCTCTGCATGGCTANGAACTCGATGCACGCATCGACAAGTTGCTTCCCACCATCGGGTTCNCTGCCGACGGTGCAGAACANCTTGTGAGGGACTACTCCGGCGGTTGGCAGATGCGTATCGCCCTCGGGAAAATCCTGTTGCAGGATCCCGACCTCCTGCTGCTCGATGAACCCACCAATCATCTGGATGTGGAAACGATTCAGTGGCTGGAGAACTANNTGCTGGAACAGAGCACNTCCATGGTCGTGATCAGTCATGACAGGACCTTTCTGGACCGTGTNTGCAATCAGATCGTCTCGACNGAACGGGGCATTGCACGCTGCTACCTGGGNAACTACACAGCNCATCTCGAACAGAAACGCNTNGAGCAGGAAGCCACCCAGGCCGCCTANGCCCGCCAGCAGAAGGACATNGCCACTCAGCAGGCTTACATCGATCGCTTCCGGGCCAGCGCCACCCGCAGCACCCAGGCCAAGAGCCGGGANAAACAGCTGGAGAAGGTGGAACTTGTTGACGCNCCGNTNGAGGCTGTCTCAGGCCCCAGCTTNCGCTTCCCGCCGGCACCCCGCTCCGGTGCCCAGGTGGCGCTGATCGAGAACCTCACGCACAGCTACGGCGACAACATCCTGTTTCTTGACGCCGGGCTGGAGGTGGAGCGGGGCGACCGCATTGCATTCGTCGGCCCCAACGGTGCCGGCAAATCCACCCTTTTGCGCCTGGTGATGGGNATGGAGGTGCCGGATGAGGGTCGAGCNCAGCTTGGGGAACACAACGTGCTGGCGCGCTACTTCGAACAGAACCAGGCAGAGGCCCTGGATCTCGATAAAACCGTGATCAACACGATTTATGAGGTTGTACCGGACTGGACTCAGACCCAGGTGCGCTCCCTGCTNGGNAGCTTCTGTTTCAGCAACGACACGGTGTTCAAGGATGTTGGCCAGANCAGTGGCGGGGAGAAGGCNCGTCTCGCCCTTGCTCTGATGCTGCTNAGNCCATCCAATCTTCTGGTTCTCGATGAGCCGACNAACCATCTGGANATCCCCGCCAAGCAGATGCTTGAGGANGCATTGATGGCNTACGAAGGCTCAGCTCTGCTGGTTTCCCATGACCGCTATTTCATTTCAAGNGTTGCCAACCGNATCGTCGAATTGGGCGATGGAGGGCTNGTTCTNTATCGGGGGAATTACGANTATTACCTCGAGAAAAAGNANGAGGAAAGAGANGAACGCCGAAAAAAACAACTGGCTGCCGAACGGGAAGCCAAACGAANAGCCAACCGTGAAAAACAGAAAGCCCGGGAAACGCGGCGCAAGAACAACTCCTGAAAGGNTTTTCNGGATNAGGAAGAAACTTCACATGNCCTTAGGCAGGAACGCTNATTTCTCTTTACCGGATGATTCCGTCTGCATAAGCTGACAAAACCAAGAGGGCGGCATGATGACGATGGCACCAGGTCCTGGCAATTCCGGNATGAATNCTGGAGGAGTCAACCCCCATGANNAGACCTGGGATGCCGTTGAAACCTACTTNGAATGCATNACNACCTGTTCCCTTGATGACGGTGAGTGCATCACGCGATGTGTTGAAGAGTTGCGTGATGCTGAAACCTGAATTGTCAGCGTTTGGCCAGTGAGGAGAGATCGACGGGTCTCACCTTCAAGGTGATTGCCTCCTCTCCACGAAGAAGACCGATGGAGACGATTGCGCCGACACCGCGGCGTTCGATGGCGCTCACCACCTCCCCCGGTTGCTTNACAGCACGACCGTCGATNGANGTGATTCGATCATTTTCCTTCAGACCCGCCTNGTCCGCTGGTCCTCCTGGCTGAACAGAACGGATGACGGCTCCTGCCGGTGNNGCCAGATCCGATTNTCCTGCAGGAACAGTCGAAAGACCGATCCCGATCACAGGNTGCNNGGCCCTGCCNNTGGNCACCAGTTGGTTGGCAATCGCTCGGGCCCGGTTGATCGGNATGGCGAAACCAAGCCCGGCGCCNGGGCCNGAGCGAACAAGNGTGTTGATGCCGATCACCTCACCATCGCTGTTGAGCAGTGGACCGCCGGANTTTCCNGGATTGATGGCTGCATCGGTCTGNATNAGATCCAGTCGTTTTCCTGAGATCCCAAGCTGCGANACATTGCGATTCAGGTTGCTGATGATTCCGAGGGTGACCGTGCTCTCGAGGCCGAAGGGNTTACCGACCGCGATGGCCCAGTCGCCCACNTTGAGCTGGTCTGAATTGCCGAGTTTGGCCGTNGGCCAGGGCCCTTTCCCTTCCAGTCGCACCACAGCCAGGTCGGTCAGGCTGTCCTTGCCAACGACACGGCCGGAAATTCTGCGNCCATCGGANAGACCNACCGTGAGCTTNTCTGCCCCNTCGACGACATGGGCGTTGGTGAGGAGCAGTCCGGCGGAGTCGAACAAAACACCACTGCCCTGGCCCCTCTGAATCTGGGAGCGCTGCCTCATGGCNCCTGGTGAGCCGAAGAAATNCCTGAACANGGGATCCTCCATCAAGCCTGGAGGCAGTCCGGAGGNTCCCGGACTCTGAATGCGCTTGGCTGTTTCAAGCGTGACCACNGCAGGACCACTGCGCTGNACTGCGGTNGCGACAAAGGACTGGCGGTCNAGCACCGGACGCGCTTCNGCNGCAAGCTGNCGCCCCGAGATCAGCGGCAGAGATGACACACCGGTCGCCAGCAGCCCACCGGCGAGGGCTGAGGCGAGCATCGAACGCGAGCGGACAGACAACAAAGCGACACATCTGAAATATTGAGCAGACGCTAAGCAGGGCCGGACACTGAGACCGCAACCGAACCGGTCAGACCTGTGACCGGGTGCAACCGGCCAACGAGTCACGTCAGGATGAGGGCATTCAAGGATCCGACCTCCTGATGATCGCCTCCCTGTTTCCACTCCTGTACGGCGTGATTTTCATCGGTCTCCTGTGGCAGGCCTTCCGCGTCATGGGCAAGGGATTCCGGGCGGCGAGCAGTCCGATTCATGAACCCAAAGACCGCACAGGACGGGTGACGGTCCACCCGGAACTGCTGGACAGCGAGGGGCGGATCACAGAAGAGGACCTGCTCACCGTGCGATTCAGCGGAGATGAGGAGTCACCTCCCGATGCCCACGGCACCAGCACTGAATAGGTTGGATACCTTCAGTAGGTCAGGGTCGTCCGAGTGGATCAAAGAACGCGCATCGTCGCTGCGGTCATCAAGGGCCTGAAACTCCCTCCTCGCTTCAGGCTCCGCCTCCTGAAAGAGGATCCCGTGCGACTCGAACTCAGCCTCACTCCTGCCTACGGCAAGGAACCCGTTGTTGTCGGGCTCGTCGAGTCACTGGATCTGGTGGCCCGACGCGATCGTGAAGGCCGCATTCCCAGAGATCTTCAGGGGACCTGGGACTGGACCGTGCGCCATGGTCAGGTGAGCACCGGCGGCTGGAACCCTTATCTCAAGGAAGCTCTGCAGACGATGTTTGAAACAGGCCTTCCTGCGATCGTGTTTGAGGAGCTCACCGGGGAGGAGTATCACCCGGTGGATGGAACACGCCATGTGCGCTGACCGTCCCCCTGAAGGAACCCGGCACTGACATCGCAAAGCAATCAGGCTTAGATCACTACCCGATCGACGTGCTCCTGCCGGACCTCTGCCGCAAGGTTCTGCCCGGGCAGACGCTGCTGCTTCAGGCTCCCCCGGGAGCGGGCAAAACGACCCGGGTGCCCCTGGCCCTGATCGGAGCACTCAATCAAGGACATGACCCACCCTTCAGAACGGGGGAGATCTGGATGGTGGAGCCGCGCCGACTGGCAACAAAGGCAGCGGCTGCACGCCTCGCGGACTCTTTGAACGAGAGGCTGGGGGAACGGATCGGGTATTGCATCCGCGGCGAACGCAAGCGCTCGGACCAGACCATGGTCGACGTCATCACAGACGGAGTTTTTCTTCGGCGACTGCAGTCCGACCCCTCTCTGAAAAATGTCGCCTGCATTCTGTTCGACGAATTTCATGAGCGCAGACGGGACGCGGATCTGGGCCTGACGCTGCTGAGAGAAGCCGCAGCTGTGCTCCGGCCCGACCTTTCGATTGTGCTGATGTCGGCAACGCTTGATGTCTCCGATCTGAGGAGGCGCCTGCCCGAGGCAACGGTCCTGGAAAGCGAAGGGCGGTCGTTCCCTGTTGAAACCATCCACCAGGTTCCCCGTTCAGAGGAATCTCTGGCGAAGCAGGTGCTTCGCGCTTTTGAGTCCCATGCGCTGGATCTTCGCAAGGGAAGCGGCGTTCTGGTCTTTCTGCCCGGTCTGAGAGAAATCGAACGCTGCCGGCATCTGCTGAAGGATGCTCAAACACTCAAACGGTGGCGGGTTGTCAGCCTCCATGGTCAGCTGCCACTCAAGGAGCAGAGCGCAGCTCTGCAGCGTTGCAGCTCTGATCACGATGGAACGGTGATCCTCGCCAGCTCCATCGCTGAGAGCTCCGTGACGATCGATTCAGTACGCCTTGTGATCGACAGCGGACGCAGCCGCCAGCTGCGCTTTGATCCCAACACCGGGATGGAGGGACTGGAGACCGTCCCCAGCAGCCTGGCCAGTGCAGACCAGCGAAGGGGACGAGCAGGCCGTCAGGCTCCGGGTCAATGTATTCGCCTCTGGTCGCCGGCGGAACAGCAGCGACGTCCACTGTTCAGTCCCCCGGAACTCCTGCTGGCGGATCCAAAGCCCGTTGTGATGGAACTGGCGCAATGGGGATCAGGCCTCTGCGAAGAGCTGCCCTGGCTTGATCCACCGCCGAAAGCCGCCATGAATGAGGCACAGCTGGAGTTGGCATCCCTGGGGTTGCTCACAACCGAAGGTCGCCTGACTTCGATCGGGACGCAGCTGAACGGGCTTGGCGTGCATCCGCGCCTGGGATTGCTGATGCTTGAAGCACTGCGCCGGGGCTGCCCGCAGCTCGGGTGCGATCTGGCGGCGGTGCTGAGCGAACGGGATCCTCTCGCCGGCCAATCTGTGGGCTGTGATCTTCAACCCCGTCTCGCCGTTCTGCGACAGCACCGCACACTGGCAGACCTGAGCCTGCAACTGCGCCGACAGCTTGATCGTGTTCGGCTTGATCGTGTTCCGACTCCTCCCCCCGAGACCACGCGGAACGATGACGCCAGTGCAGCAGAACTGATCGCTGCCGTCTTTCCCCGCTGGATTGCCCAGGAACGTCCCGGACAGCCAGGGCGCTACAGGCTCCGACAGGGACGCGGTGCCGTTCTTCCGAATCTTGATCCTCTGATCGGAAGCCCTGCACTGGCGGTGGCGAGGGTTGATACCGGTGGCACGAACACCCGGATCCAGCTGGCTCTGCCGATGGATGCGGAGATGCTGCTTGCCATTGCCAAACGGGAGGGACGCTGGGATGAATGCGTCAGCTGGGATGCTTCGCTTGGACAGGTCCGCAGCGAACGACAGCTGCTGTTGGGCGAGCTGGTGATCGATCGCACTCCCCAGAAGGCTCCCAATGCCGGACGTTGTCGTGAAGTGATGGTGCGGCAGCTGCAGGAGGCGGGAACGCTGGATGCCTTGCCATGGACCGACAGCACCCGACAACTTCGTCAGCGGCTGCAGTGGATGCACCTGCAATTCGGACATCCCTGGCCTGATCGGGCAATCAACAGCCTGCGCCGGACTGCAGACGACTGGATCGGCGCTGACCTCGAGGGATGCCGAAGCTGGAGGGACCTGACAACGGAGCGCCTCGAACAGGGCCTGTGGGGTGAGCTGACCTGGAGGGAGCGCCAGGAGCTTGAACGCCTTCTCCCACGACAGATCACCATTCCTTCCGGACGCCAGGCAACCGTTCACTACGACGAGGAGGAGGCTGTTCTTGCCGTGAAACTCCAGGAAATGTTCGGCTGCGACAAGGGCCCTTGCGTGCTGGACGGGGCGCTGCCCATCACTCTGGAACTGCTCTCACCCGCAGGACGACCGCTACAACGCACCCGTGATCTATCCGGTTTCTGGGGAGGGAGCTACAGGGAGATCAGACGGGAGATGAGAGGCCGCTATCCAAAGCATCCCTGGCCCGAAGACCCTCTTCAGGCCAAAGCCACAGCCCGAACCAACCAAAATCTCAAACGAGAGCAAGGCATGAATCGGTAAGCACAGGATTTGGTAGCCGCAAATACTTGCAACAAAACTCCATTCTTTGTTACGTTCTGTACATCCGATTGTTTTTCCCATGTCCGACAACGCACGCTTCGGCTTCGTCAATTTCGCTGAAACCTGGAACGGCCGTCTGGCCATGATGGGCTTCGTCATCGGTCTCGGCACAGAGCTGCTGACCGGTCAGGGCATTCTGTCTCAGATCGGCCTCGGCTGATCCGCTCAGAGCAGCTTTCAAGCCCCACCCACCCGGGAGGGGCTTTTTTGATGGGCATCCAAACCATCTCAGCCGATGCGTCAAAGTGGTTGAAACCACTGAGACTTCCGTGGCACCGCTCTACGTTCGCAATAAACGTGATGGAGCCAGGATGCTGAGCAGTGGCTTGGTCATCTTCACAATCGCGGCAACCCAGTACCAGTCGAGATGGGGAGCGGTGATTGCAGGGATCAGTTTTGTTGTGTGTGTGTACTGGGGTTTTGCCTACCGCCGCCTTGAGCGTTGAACGGATCCCCACCTATTCGGTGGCAGAACTGAATGCAGCGATCGGAAGCCTCCTGGAACGGGGATTCGCACCGCGGTTTCTTCTTGAAGCCACTGTGGTCAGACCGCAACTGAAAAAGGGGCACCTGTGGCTCTCACTCACGGACGGCTCTGCCAGCATTTCCGGTGTTGTGTGGGCGTCCCGTTTGCCTCAACTGACCTATCGACCTCTCGACGGCGATGGTGTGACCGTTGTGGGCAAGCTCAACTTCTGGGCCAACAGAGCCAGCCTCACCGTTCAGGCCCTTGATATCCGGCCAAGCCTTTCAACCGTTCTTCTCAAGTTTGAGCAGGTGCGTCGACTGCTCGAAGAGCAGGGAGTGATCAACAGCAACCATCAGCGCGCTTTACCTGAATATCCCCGCACTGTTGCAGTGCTCACGAGTGTCCCCAGCTCGGCTTTGGCAGACATGTTGCGCACAGCACGCGAACGCTGGCCGACGACCAAACTGCTGGTGGTTCCGATTCCAGTGCAGGGCGCGGTGGCCGACAGGATCTCAGCTGTGATCGGGAATCTGGGGTCTGTTCACGCTGATCTGCAACTGGATGCTCTCGTCTTGGCGCGCGGGGGTGGAAGCCGTGAAGATCTGTCCGTTTTCGATGACGAGGATCTCTGTCGCGCTCTGGCGATGTTCCCTGTTCCGGTGGTCACTGGCCTGGGACATGAGGATGACCTCACCGTGGCTGATCTCGTGGCCGACCACCGAGCCGCCACGCCAACCGCCGCCATGGTGGCTCTGCTTCCTGAGCGAAGCTCAGCGCTTCGCACCGTGATTGATCAACGCAGGCGGATGCGAGAGATCGTCCGCTGGCGAGTGGGACGTGAACGCCAGAGGCTGCTGGAACGCGAGCGGTTACTCAGGCTGAACGATCCCAAGGAACGACTGAAGCGGCTTCGCCGGGATCTGGAACAGCGACGGCAACTGCTGCTCGCCCTCTCCCCCAGCCGTTGGCTGAAAAGAGGTCTCGCTCTTGTGGAGGACGCATCAGGATCCCTTGTCAGCAGCATTGATGGAATCAGTCCTGGTGACAGCATCACAATTCAGTTCCACAACGGACGGATCACAACTTCTGTCGATGGAATTCATCCCTGCACAGAATCAAATCAACCATGACCCCGAGGAAAACAAAAACAGCCGTACCCGCTGGAACAGCAGCCATGACGGAAGCCGAAGACTCTCGAGATCTGATCAGCCGCTGGAAAGGAGAAGCCGCTGAGCTGAGCTACGAGGAAGCCCTGCAGGCTCTTGATCTGCTGCTGGCTGAGCTCCAGGGCGATGCAGTGCCACTGGCAGACCTTCAGAGAACCATTCTTCACGGAGAGGTCTACCTGGATCGTTGCAGCACTCTGCTGGAATCGGTGGAGCATGCGGTCGTGCAACTGAACCCTGAAACCCTCACCCCTGAAACCGATGCGTAAAACGTTGCCATGGATCTATCTGACCCTTGCTGTTCTGGGAGCTGTGCTCCCGTGGCAGGCAAATCTGGACTTCATCTCCGAAAGCGGACAGGCCTTTGATCTCGGCCGCTTCATTGCCGATGCCTCCGCCAATGCGGCAGCACGCTCACTGGGTGCCGATCTCCTGATCGGTGCAACAGCCGTGAGTGTATGGATCTGCGTGGAAGGACCGAGATTGAAAATCCGTGGATGGTGGATCGCCATTCCACTCAGCTTTGGAATCGCCTTTGCCTGCGGAGCGCCGTTCTTTCTGTTTCTAAGAGAGCGCCATCTTCAGTCGGAAGAATCAGAACCCACATCCTGAGCCGTGACATCGATTGTGATGTTGCTTGCCGGA
>NYUU01000099.1 GCA_002684175.1 Synechococcus sp. CPC35 | reverse complement strand
TTTTTTATTCTGTTTAATCTGCATGCGAGCCGAATTTCCACCGAGAGGCACGATGGATTTATTGAATTCAAATGTTCCATCGACACTTGCCGTTGCTGCTTTGATTTTTCTTGTTTTTGGGCCGGTTCCGCTTCTCATTGCTGATATCTTTTCAATTGATATAAATACTAGCTGGAACAGTCGCAGGCAGAAGCTCGCCTGGGAATTGGTATCAATTGCAAAGTGCTCTCATTGCTTTGGCTCTGGTGGTTGCTCCAGGAGTCTGTGGATTTGATTGAGCTTGTAAGACCAGTGATTCAAATGGAATATGGAGATCGATTTAATGCGAAAGCAATTGGTAGTCGTTCGTGGATATAAGTGTTCATACTGAATTTTTAGGTGAGTATGCTTTTGATTGGTTGAAATAATCATATTTTTGCGAGATAGATGCTCTCAACATGAGTAATTGGTCTCTGAGAGGCCACATGGCTAATCCAATCCCGTCAGGATGGAGATAAATCAGAAGCGTCATGCAGGCCTTCCATGACCTGTTCAATCAACTGGATACCGTCACCGGCACTCGGGCCAAGGTTGCGACACTGGTGAATTATTTCCGGGACACATCTTCCAGTGATGCCGCCTGGACTCTCAGCCTTCTGCTTGGCAAGCATCGCCGCCGATTGATCACCGGTCGGCGTTTGAGGGACATCCTGCGTGATCGCGGCGGCATGCCGGACTGGCTCATGGCCGATTGCTACAGCCAGGTCGGGGATTCTGCTGAAACCATCAGCCTGCTCTGGCCTGCGGTGGAAGAACGCATTCCAGTCATGCAGGGCTGTCTGCCGGAGCCATTGGAGAACCGATCCCTTCACTGGTGGATGGCAATTCTTCTTCCTGCAATTACGGAGCTTGAAAATGAAGCTCAGGCTGATGCTTTGCTGCAGTTATGGCAGACCGTTCCAAAACATCAACATCTCGTCGTCAATAAACTTCTCACCGGCGGTTTTCGTGTCGGCGTGTCGACAGGGCTGATCAGCCGCGCTGTCGCTGAAGCCTTCCATCTCGAAGAAAGCCTTGTCGTACAGAGACTGATGGGCGGCTTCACACCCTCAGCCACACGTTTTGATCAGCTGACGGCACCGGAGGATTCTGAAGAGCGGCTTTGCAGAAGTACTCCCTACCCGTTTTTTCTTGCCACTGGCCTGGATCCTGAGCGAATCAACAACACATCACCGGCTGATTGGCTGTTGGAATGGAAATGGGATGGAATTCGAGGTCAGTTGATCCATCGAGGCTCAAAGGTTTATCTCTGGAGTCGAGGAGAAGAACTGGTGAATGCGTCCTTTCCCGAGTTGGTTGATGTTGGTTCAGCTCTACCTCCTGGGACTGTTCTTGATGGTGAGGTGATCTGCTGGCAGCAGGACTCCTCCAAACCTCTGGGATTCGATCAGTTGCAGAGACGGCTTGGTCGAAAACAAGTGGGAAGTTTGCTTAAGAGAGAATGTCCTGTGCGCTTCATTGCCTACGACTTGCTGGAAAAAGAGGGCATAGATATACGTGACCAGCCTCTGAATCTGCGTCTCGATCAACTCAAATGTGTGATGGCTGATATCAACCATGAGGAAGCCTGGAGGCTGGTTCAAAGCAGAAGTTGGTCATTGGATTGCTGGGAGGCGCTGGATGATCAGCGAGAACTGGGACGATTGCAGAACGCCGAGGGGTTGATGCTGAAACACCGAGAATCTCCCTATCTGAATGGGCGAAAACGAGGCTACTGGTGGAAATACAAACACAGCCCAATGACTCTTGATGCAGTGCTTTTGTATGCGCAGGCTGGTAGTGGCCGTCGAGCTAATCTCTTTACCGACTATACATTTGGGCTTTGGAGTGACACATCCGAGCCGAAGATTGTATCTTTCGCTAAAGCTTATTCAGGCTTGAACGATGAAGAAATTCTTGAACTGGATCGCTGGATTCGGACTCACACCATAGAACGCTTTGGGCCAACACGTTCGGTGAAGCCTGAATTGGTTTTTGAAATTGCNTTNGAGGGAATTCATCCNTCAAAACGTCATAAATCTGGNGTTGCNGTNCGTTTTCCGCGNATTCATCGATGGCGAAAAGACAAGCCNGCNGANGAAGCTGATCATCTCCAGAGTGCTCTTTCTTTGATCAGGAANNATGAAGCTGATAAGCAAGCAATNAGCTCGCTATGAGTTGACCGCTTGATCGNGCAGNNAAATCCTGAGAAANCAGGGAAGAACATGCGATGTTGGCATCACGNACGCAGAATTGTGAGCCAAGGCGAACGTAACAAACATTNTGNCCTTCTCTGANTTCAGCNATTACAGGCACTTTGATCCCGAGTTCTTCGCGATCAGGGCTGTGCTGGTTNAGGCATTCACGCAATCTNTGCTGCACTCTGATNTCGCTTGCCTGATCAGCAGATAGCTGNACAAATAAAAGTTCAAGATCATCGATTGCNCGGCAATCGTCAACAATNAGTTGNACCCNTTCGTCTCTCCGATCCACACCTGCCCAGACCAGCAGGCGAGCTTCAGCCATGAGATGATCTGAAAGACGNGCATAACTTTTAGGGAACACAACTGCTTCACAACTNCCGGTTANATCTTCCAATTGAAGAATTGCCATGCGATCNCCTTTACGNGTGGTGACCTGGCGAANNTCACTGATCATNGCNATNGCACTGACCTTCGACTTATCCGGTTGCTCTTCCAATGANGCGAGGCCGATTGGAGANAGAAGACGTGCTGATGGTGAGAGNTGCTTGAGAGGGTGATCGGAGAGATANAAACCAACAAGATCTTTTTCGAGTCGCAATCGTTCNGTTGGTGAGTANTCGGGAATCTTGCNTGCCTTGGGNGCAAGACTGAGATCGGTCGCTCCATCCGTTTCTGAAGGTGCTGCCATCAGATCAAANAAATTCCCCTGGCCACTGTCACGATCNTTNGCGCGTGANGATGCCCAGTCCAGAAGAAGTTCAAGATCGGCNATCAATTGTGCTCGATTNGCNTCAGGTTCNAGAGCATCGAGGGCGCCACAGTGAATCAGNGANTCCATACCGCGNCTGTTGAGNACGGATGAAGGAAGGCGATCACAGATATCNGCGAGTGANCGGAANGNCCCCTCACTCTGGCGNTCGGCAATCAGTTGGCGAATCGCTCCGTCACCGAGNTTTCTCACNGCNGAAAGACCGAACAGNATTCGATCTCCATTNGGGGTGAAGTCTGTTANTGAGGCATTCACATCCGGAGGCATCACCTCAATCCCCATCGCATTGCAATTGGAGATNTANCGNTGAACTTTATCCGCTGCNCCAGCATTCACTGTGAGCAAAGCAGCCATGTAGGCGACGGGATAATGAGCTTTCAGNTAGGCGGTCTGATATGTCACTGCTCCATAGGCNGTGGAATGACTTTTNTTGAAACAGTATTCAGCGAANANAACCATTTGATCAAANAGNTCGTCGGCAACNTTTTNATCCACACCGCGTTCTGATGCACCNNTTACAAAAATNCCACGATGCTTCTGCATNTCAGATACTTTNTTCTTACCCATGGCACGCCTGAGAAGGTCTGCCTGGCCCAGGGAATAACCGGCAAGATCCTGNGCGATCCNCATGATCTGCTCCTGATAAACCATGATTCCATAGGTTTCACTNAGGATTGGNTCAAGGATGGAATGGGCGAAATCAATCGCCTCCCGGCCGTGNTTTCGGTTGATGAACTTTGGAATCAGNCCNGCATCAAGGGGACCCGGTCGATANAGAGCAAGGATCGATGAGATATCTTCAAGNGATGAAGGCTTNAGATCNCGAACGATCTGTCGCATNCCNCTGGATTCAAGCTGAAAAATTCCTTCGAGGTCTCCNCGTGCAAGCAGCGCGAANGTATCGGGATCCTCTGGCGGAAGNTTGTCNGGATCAACACGGGTTCCGCTGCTCACCTCCACNAGTTCNAGNGTTTTGTCAATCATGGTGAGGTTTTTCAAGCCAAGGAAATCCATCTTGAGGAGTCCCATCGACTCAACATCTTCCATGAAATATTGNGTGATCACCTGTCCATCGTTATTGCGCTGNAGTGGTACCAACTCATCGAGGGGATCGGCTGCNATNACCACACCNGCNGCATGCACACCGAAGGTTTTGTTGGTTCCCTCGATNCGCATTGCCATATCGACCCACCGTTGAACAATTGGATCGGATTTGTATTTTTCACGGAATTCAGGATTCGGTGATTCGTCACCGATCATGGCCTTTAGTTTGGCGGGCTTACCACGAACAACCGGAATCAGTTTGGCGAGACGATCAGCATCGCCATAGGGGATATCAAGTACACGGGCAACATCCTTCAAAACAGCTTTGGACGTCATCCTGTTGAACGTGATGATCTGCGCAACCTTGTCACCTCCATAGCGCTGCGTGACATAATCAATGACTTCACCACGACGCTCAATACAGAAATCTGTATCGATATCTGGCATCGATTTTCGTTCGGGATTAAGAAAACGTTCGAAAAGAAGCCCGTTACTGACAGGATCGATGTTGGTGATTCCAAGGGCATAAGCCACAAGTGAACCAGCCGCTGATCCACGACCCGGGCCGACAGGGATGCTTTGCTCTCGAGCGAAACGGATGTAATCCCACACAACCAGAAAGTATGTGGGAAAACCCATCTGTTCCATGATCTTCAGCTCATGAATCATCCGATCGGCATACAAAGGCTCAATCGGTGCATCTGAATTCAGACCAAGACGATCTCGAACTCCCTGTTCAGTCACCTCCCTCAGATAGGTGACGGGAGTATGCCCCTCCGGAATGGGGAAGCGGGGCATCTGGTATTTGCCAAGAATGTCGTACGCCTCTACTTTTTCTGCCACGGCAACGGTGTTGGCGATGGCAGTGCGAATCACATCCGGTTCGAGGTGATCTGCGAACAGCCGTGACATTTCAGCCTCGGTCTTGATGTATTCGGTGCCCGTGTATCGCAGACGTTTTTCATCGCTGATCAGTTTCCCTGTGAGAACACAGAGCAAAGCATCATGCGCCTCCACATCATTGCTGCTCAGATAATGGGCATCATTGGTGGCCACCAGCTGAATGCCCAGTTCCTTCGCGATCTTCACGATCTCCACATTCACGATTCTGTCTTCAGGCGAACCGTGGTCCTGGATCTCCAGGTAGAAGTCCTCTCCGAAAACCTCCTGGTACCAGCGAGCAACATTGCGAGCCACCTCGGGGCGTCCCCGAAGGATGGCCTGAGGAACCTCCCCGCCAAGACAGGCCGTGGCAATGATCAATCCTTCGCTGTATTGTTTCAACAATTCCTTGTCAACACAGGCGCGTGAAAATATTCCCCGACCTCGCATTCCCCGAAGGTGGCTGATACTAGTGAGTTTGACGAGGTTGCGATATCCCGTGACATTTTTGGCCAGAACAACCAGGTGATATCTCTTTTCTTTCTTGGGTTGAGGGTCGTCGATCGAACCATTGACCACATACATCTCATTTCCGATGATCGGTTTGAGATCTTTGTCACGACATAGTTTCAGCAGCTCAATCGCGCCATACATCACGCCGTGGTCGGTCAAGGCGATGGCGGGCATGCCCAGCTCGATAGCCCTGTCCACCATGGCTGGAAGCTGCGACGCTCCGTCGAGGAGGCTGTAGTCGCTGTGGTTGTGTAGGGGGACGAAGGCCATAGCCCCAGATTAGTACCAAACGCAAGATCTGGTGTGCCTGCCTGTGAGGGCCACCATCTGTAGTGAAAGGGCTAAAACGAGGCGAGATCAGACAAAGTCAGCTCATGTCCGTTGTGGAAGTGGATGAACAGCCCGCCTTCGTCGCCCCAACCAGGTTTCGAACCGTTGGCGTTGTAATAAAGGCGACTGGTGCTTGTCTGATCTCCCCCTGACACTGCAGTGTGATCGAAAAATACAAAATCTGCTTCAGACTCTTGAAAACTTTTTTTCTGACGCCGGTTGATCGCATGTTCAAAGGTTAGTTTACGACCAAATTGACGACGATTAAACAGGATCTTGTCTTCTCCTTCAAAGTCCATAATAATCGATTTACTGATTTTACTCTTCTGTGACGAGCTTCGATTCGCATGCTTCATGAGATGCAAATCAGAACCTTCTCCTCCATACATGACTACATCTGTTTTGGGATGTAAGATAATGTCATCGTCATCTGTTCCTCTGAAACTCAGTTGATCAGATTTATTTTGATCTCTGCGTAGTAGCGGGATCTTTTTAACGTTAACATCTACATCAGCTCCTGCGGCTTTCACAGCTGCGCTGATCAATTCTGATGAAGATGCGTCTTCATAGGGCTGAATCTGATTGCTAACAACGCCAAACGATTCAGAAAGATACTTGAAGCCATCTTTGCTTACGCCATTGCGAAAAACATCATAGTTTTGTTCGTAAGCAGACAAATTAGAGGCTTGAAATGGAGCTGGTGCTGAACCAGAATTGCGAG
>NYUU01000098.1 GCA_002684175.1 Synechococcus sp. CPC35 | reverse complement strand
GCATGTCGTAGTCGTACCAGGCTTCTCCTCCATCAAAACCAAGGCTTGATGCTTCATCGATCAGCAGGTCATGGCTGAGGCGATAGCGAGCTGGATGGGCAAGAACGGCCAGTCCACCAGCAGCATGGATGGCCTTCACCACAACATCGGCCCGCAGAGCTTCCCCCACAACCGCATCACCGAGGTTGTAAGGCTGCAGGGCCGGATGATCGAGCTTGAATCCCAGAGCAAGCACATGCACGAGGCATCCTTTGAGCAGGGCACTGATCTCCATCCCACTCCAGAGGGTGGGAACAGTCCGGCCCGAAGCTCTCTGAGCCTTGAGCCAAGCCGTCATCGGTGCATGGGCGTGGGAGCTGTGGTGATCGGTCACCGCAAGATTGGTCAGACCACGCTCGCTGGCCTGAGAGATCAGATCGATGGGATCAAGACTGCCGTCACTGCACAGGGTGTGACAGTGAAAGTTGAAACGGCCAGGGCAGCTTTCAGGACCCACCTGTTCAAGAACATTGCGTAGTGGGTGGGGTTTAGGAGTCATAACCATGTTCTCTTTTGTTGAGCTGGCATGCGATTGCTCCCCTGGGCGCATCAAAAAGCAGGGATCGAGCCTGGGATCGAAATGAAGTTTTCATTACCGGGGGGATTTTCATGATCACTCGATCACGGAATCAATGTCTTGAATGGACCAGCTCGAGTACGGACTTTTTTAGATTCACCTGGCATCAACGTCATCCTGTTCAGACGCTGAAAAGGGATCAGCAACTGCCCTTGCCGGCAAAGAAAACACTATAGAAGAACGAGGAACATGCTTAATAGTTATTGAAAAAGTCCGACCTCTCTGCATCCTGGCCATAGAATGGAATTTCGTATCAGTTAATAAGCTGTGCCGGAAAAGAAATCTGATCTTTTGATCCTTTATTCAACAGTTGATGGTCATGCCAAGCATATCTGTGAATATGCCCAGAAAAAATTAGCAGATAAAAAAGAAATTGCCATTGCCTCTTTGGACGATTGCGGAGAATATGATGTTGCTGATTTTGACGAAATCCTTGTCGGAGCCAGTGTAAGATATGGCTATCACAGGAAAAATGTTTATCAGTTTGTAACGTCCAATAAAGAGGCGTTAGACAAAAAGAAAACTACATTTTTTTCGTTAAACCTGACAGCGAGGAAGCCGGAAAAAAGCACTCCTGAAACAAACCCCTACATCATGAAGTTTCTCAAGAAAGTGGGCTGGGAACCAACGATCCAAGCTGTCTTTGCTGGTCGCCTCGATTATCCAAGCCTGAATTGTCCCAATCGGTTGGCAATACTTTTAATTATGGCCATCACAAACGGGCCGAAGGATCTTTCTAAAGTCCACGATTTCACAAACTGGACAAAAGTGGATGAAATGATCGATTCAATGATGGCCTTATCATGATAAGAAATTAATGCAATTTGTTAACCCTAGAACGACTCAATAAAGGCTTTCGAGGAATTGCTCGGCATTTTGATAATGTTTAGAAATAGTTTGCTCATCCATCTTGTCGAGATTGCGCGCCATCATTGCCAGTCTGTATTGACCCCGGAAGAACTCTTCGTGGTCTTTGATGAATCTCCAGAACAATCCATCCCAAACATCACACCAATCACCTCTGCGGTAATCAGACATCTTGCGGACATAGTTGGAACCGGACAGGTATGGTTTCGTTGTAAATAAACCAGCATCGGCAAACTGACTCATCCCGTAGACATTGGGCACCATCACCCAGTCATAGGCATCAACGAATAACTCCATAAACCAGGTATAGATCCTGGTTGGATGAAATCCGCAGAGCAACATCAGATTTCCAAGCAGCATCAGACGTTCGATGTGATGGCAGTATCCGGTTGAAAGTGCATGGTGAATGGCATCGTCAATCGGTGGCAAACCAGTGGTGCCTGTGTAAAAAGCCTGCGGGATGGGTCGATCATCAAATCCCCAGAAGTTGCCATTACGCATCAACACTCCGTGCTGCCTGTACATCGCTGCCATGAATTCACGCCAGCCCACGATCTGACGAATAAAACCCTCAAGTGAATTCAGGGGAATATCGCCGGCTTCGGCCCGCTCCATTGTTCGGTTGAGCACCTGCTGTGGAGTCAGCAGTCCTGTATTCAGCATTGGAGTGAGCACGCCGTGCCACATCACTCGATGACGGGTGCTGATGGCATCTTCGTAAGCACCGAACTGACGCAGTCGCTCATCAAGAAACCGATCAAGCCATTGCGCTGCACTGCGATGGTCAACGGGGTAATTGAAATAGTCCCAGCTGCCGATGCCGGGTAGTGACTCCTGAGCCAGTTCCTGTCGGGCCTGGTTCACATCATTGCCTGCTGTTTCCCCAGGCTCTTCAGGAACAACAATGGCTTTGGGCAGCTTCTTGCGGTTGTCTGCATCAAAACTCCAACGCCCTCCCACGGGAGAGTCATCTGGTTCCATCAGAAGATTCAGCCGTCGACGCTGCATCTCATAAAACTTCGCCATCAAAGGTTTCTTTCCACGACTGAAGTGCTCATTCACCACCTCGACAGGCGTGAGCAACATCGGTGTGCCATAAACCTTCAGATGACATGAGTTGCGCTCGACAAAGCTGTTCAACCGCTTTTCAAGCAGATGATCGACGGGATCAGCCAGATGGAAACTCCTGTACCCGGCATCGTGCAGCTTTTGGAGATGTCCGGTCGTGTCAGCAGCAGCGTCATGACGTTGCTCCTGAACAAGAAATCCCTGCTGGCGAAGACGTTCGCCGTAAGCCTTCATCGAGGCACGATGCAACAGCAATCTCTGCCGGTGCACTTGTATTGGCCAGATCGGATCGGTCCCGAAGAACAGGGGATCTTCGATCAGCACAACAGGTCGATCAGGCCCGAGAGCAGGATGATCAGCAAACAGCTGATGGGGAAAAATCAGAGTCAGCTCCATCGTCAGGATTCACCGGCGAGACGACAGGCACGACGACCCAGCGCAGTGGCGAAGGCACGATCAACGGGGCCATACAAAGGACTGAGCTGACCGGCTCGACAGTTCATCACCACCTTTTCCCGATGTCCGCGCTGATCATTGAGACGCAACACCAGTTGCCAGTGGTTTTTGGCGCTTCGCGTCATGTCCTCCGCGCAGACGGGCCCGGTGCAGAGACCTGGAGAGGCGGCAACCTGAGGACCGAACTGCAGAAACGTGATCAGAGAGATCGCGATCCAGACAAGAGTTCCGGTGAGGGTTCGGATCACGTCTCAACGCAGAGATTCACCACTCTGGACGGCTTCAGGTTCGAGCGTGGTTGAGCAAGCCAGACCGGATCGGACCGGATCAGACCAGTCAGACCTCCACCCCGGCGAACAGAGCCACAATCGAGCCATCAGGATGAAGCAGCTGCAGATCAACTCCTGATGCAAGCACCACATGCTGATCCGAGCTCCGATAATCAGCCTCGATGGTCATCGCCTTTATTGCGCCCGCCTGATCCTGATTCAGAAGCTGGCCGCGATCACGTCGGCGATGAAGTTTACGGATGCGTGCACCGCCGATCAAATCATCATCTTTGCTGAAAATACCGTTCCGATCCGAATCGACGTAAAGCCTCAGCTTGTTGCGTTTGGTCTCGCGAATGAATCCGGGGAAACCATCATCCAGATCCCATCGGTAGTGGTGCTTTCGCGTCGACTGTTTTCTTGGCCGGGATTTGATTGAGTCGTTTTTAGCCTTCGTCCAGATACACATCCCTACCTTCACCACACATCAATCGTATCGAGGCTTGGTCAGTCAGGCTGAAATCAGTTCAGCAAGCTTCTGGCGTCGAGCTTTGGTCGTCATCGTCCGACGGATGAAAAAATTCATGGATCTGCTTCGCCATGGATGGGCCCACCCCGGGTGCTTTGCAGAGAACATCGATTGAAGCCAGTTGAATGGCGTCGATTGAATGAAAATGTGCCAGGAGATCCTTCACCCGCTTCGGNCCAACTCCCGGAATATCGGAGAGCCGCGAACGTTTCATTCGTTCNCCGCGNTGTTGTCGGTGGAATGTGACAGCGAAGCGGTGTGCTTCA
The DNA here is from genome assembly GCA_002684175.1 of Synechococcus sp. CPC35. GTDB lineage: Bacteria > Cyanobacteriota > Cyanobacteriia > PCC-6307 > Cyanobiaceae > Parasynechococcus. The sequence continues at coordinate 3,244 of NYUU01000098.1, read as the reverse complement.
TCACGCAACCGACGCAGCAAGGCAACGCCGAGTTGATCCGGTTCACTTTCAAGCGGCTGGCGCTCTCCCGGCAGAAAAACCTCCTCCCTCTGCTTGGCAAGGGAGCAGACATTCAGATCCTCATGCAGGTCGAGTTCCCGCAGGGCTTCCATCACAGCGGATAACTGTCCCTTTCCGCCGTCAATCATCACAACATCAGGCCAGTCATTGAGCCCGTCGGTCTGCAGGGCGCTTCCACCCTTACGGCGCAGAGCAACAAGGTCAGCACCGTTGGCCTTGGCGAGAGCCCAACGCCGGAAGCGGCGGCGCATGATTTCAGCCATGGCCATGAAATCGTCGCTGTGGCCGGCCCGGATGCTGCTGCTGCGGATCTTGTATTTGCGGTAATGCTGTTTCGCCGGAAGGCCGTCGATGAACACGACCTGAGAAGCAACCGCGTCGCTCCCCTGAATATGGCTGATGTCAAATCCTTCAATCCGACGCGGAAGTGTGGGCAGCTCCAGCAGCTGTGCAAGATCTTCGGTCGCCAGTGATTGCTGTTCCTGGCCCTGTTTCGCCCGCAGCAGTTCGAATTCCGCGTTGCGCTGCACCAGCTCGATCAGATCCGCCTTCTGCTGACGCTGCGGACAGTGAATCTGGACCTTTCGCTCGCGATGCTCCGAGAGCCATTCCTCCATGAGACGTTGCTGAGGCAATGGATGCTGAACCAGCAATTCAGGGGGCACTTCCACCGCATCCACCTGGGAGTAATGCTCTTCGATCACCCGCTGCAAAATCATGCCGGGCTCCAAACCTGAGGCATCAGCGGTGTATCCAAGTCGGCCGACGAGTTTTCCTGCTCGCATCTGGAACAACTGAACAGCGGCAAGCTTCTCGTCGCAGGACAGCCCGATCACATCCCGACTCACCGAGGAGTCAGGAAGACTCATCTTCTGATCAGCCGTCAGCTGATCGAGTCCCTGAAGCTGGTCGCGAATGCGTGCTGCAGATTCATAGTCAAGCCGCTCGGCATAGCGTTCCATCTGTTGCTGCAAAAGGTTCTGCAGTTCATCGCTGCGACCCTGAAACACCATCGCAACCTTGCGTAGGGTTCGGTGATAGTCCTCGGAGCTGATCATCTCCTGACAGACACCGGGGCAGCGTCCGATGCTCTGGTTGAGGCAGGGGCGATCGGAGTAGAGCGGCCTGGATCTCTGCCTGAGCGGAAACATTCGTTTCACCAGAAACAATGTCCGGCGAAGCAGCCCCACATCGACATACGGACCATAAAAACGATCAACCGAGCTTCGAAAGCGGCGGCGACGTGTAATAAATATTCTTGGATATTCTTCGCTCCACGTAATGCATAGATAGGGATATTTTTTATCATCTTTGAGCAACACATTGAAGTGTGGCTGATGATTTTTAATCAGATTGGATTCCAGTGCAAGTGCTTCTGCTTCACTGTCCGTGACAATGAACTCGATATCGCAGACCTGGCGCGTCATCAGCCTGATCCGGGGGGAGAGGTCACGACTGCTGCGGAAATAACTGCGGACGCGACTTCGCAGCGATTTCGATTTACCGACGTAAAGAATGCACTCCTCTCTGTCCCGCATCAAGTAGCAGCCCGGTTCCGCCGGTATGTCCTTCAAACGGCGCTCCAACCGATCCGGTTGGGTCAGAAGTGGCCCAGAGAGGGCTGCATCAGCCAAGGATCATCAACCGCCGTAAGCCCAGCCGGTGCTGGCCATGGTCAGTGAATCCCCGTCTGCGATCAGTCTTGCCGTCTTCACCTCTCCGACGAAGATCGTGTGGTCGCCATGTTTGACAGCCCCCACGAGTTCACATTCCACACCACCGATCGCGTCATCAAGAAGCGGCAGTCCCAACTCTCCTTCGCTGAACGGTGCGGCGTCGAAACGTCCTCCCAGAGCCTTCTGTGGCTTGAAGAACACCGCTGCGAGATCCTTCTGATCGGCTCTGAGCACGTTGAGGGAAAACCGAGATGTTGCTTCGATGATGGCGTGGCTTGAACTGTCGGCACGAACCCCCATCACCACCAGTGGTGGTTCAAACGACCCCTGGGTGACCCAGCTGGCGGTGAAACCATTGACCTCATCGCCGTTTCTCACACCGCAGACAAACAGACCGTGGGGGATCTTGCGGAGCAGGGTTTTTTTTGCGTCGACGTCGAGGCTCATCATTGATTTTGATTTAAACGAAATCTAATCAGCGAGCCGCTGCATAGGATCCGAGCATCGCCAAGTTCAGATGCGGGCGCTTTATCCAGGCAGTTTCGATCCACTCACCAATGGTCATGTGGACCTGATTGAACGGGCCAGTGCACTGTTCGGTGATGTGATCGTCGCTGTGCTTTGCAATCCGAGCAAACGTCCGGCATTCAGTGTTGAAGAACGCATCGCGCAGATTCAAGCCTCCACATCGCATCTGAAGGGTGTCTCCGTGATCAGTTTCGATGGACTGAGTGTCAACTGTGCCAACACGCATCAGGCGGATCTGATCCTTCGCGGACTCCGGGCCATGAGTGACTTCGAATATGAGCTGCAGATCGCCCATACCAACCGTTCTCTTGCGGAGACTCTGGAGACCGTTTTTCTGGCAACGTCAGCCCGCCACAGCTTTCTGAGCAGTTCCGTTGTCAAGGAAGTGGCGCGTTTCGGAGGCGCGATTGATCACATGGTTCCAGCTGAGGTGGCGAAGGACCTCAACAGGCTGTTTAATTCAGCTTTCCCTCCTCCGCTGAAATGAACGAGGTTCGATTCAACGTGATTGATCAGTTGGATCAACTTGAGGAGGTGGTCCTTGAGGGAACCCGACTTCCTTTCAGCGGTAGTCGCCTCGTCAATGAAACGGATGCGGTGGAGGTGTTGGATGCAGTACGAGAGGCTCTCCCCAAGGAGCTGGAACGCGCCGGCCAGCTTCTGGAACGACGGGACAGCTTCATCAGCAGTGCGCGTCAACAGGCGGAAGACATTGTTCAGCAGGCGCAGCGGCAGCGGGATCAACTTGTGAACAATGCCGCCATCCGTCAGGAGGCGGAGCGGCAGGTCAATGAGCTGCGCGAGCAGACCCGCCAGCAATGCGAACAACTTCTGCAGACCACACGCCAACAGAATGCCAAAATCGACCAGGATTTTCAGGCGAAAATCGCAGAGCAGGAACAGCAGTTCTCCGCCCGTCGTCAGCAACTGGAACAGGAAGCCCTGCAACGGCGTCAGCAGCTTGATCAGGAAGCAGTGGA